>NZ_LIRO01000134.1:0-42575 GCF_002742025.1 Limnothrix sp. PR1529 | reverse complement strand
CTAGTCTGTACCGTAGGCTGTAGCAGTCCCGGTCTGTGTTGTTCAGAGATGATTGATAATGTTATTACTCAGCGATCAGCAAGTTAAGCAATTGGGGTTGTTGCGTGCTCTAGTTGTTCGAGACTTGGAGGCTAAATATAAAGGATCAAGTTTGGGAAATTTGTGGACGATCGCCCATCAAATTTCCCAAATTTTTATTTATACCTATGTTTTCTCAATTGTTCTCAAAGTTAAGCTCAATCTCGTTGGAGTTGATTCAAATAGCTTTACGTTTGGTCTATGGCTCTACGCGGGACTATTGCCCTGGACTGCGATTACGAATGCCCTTGTTCAAGCGTCTACGGTTGTTTTAACCCAACCGAATCTAGTTAAGAAGGTTGTTTTTCCTTTGGGGTTATTACCCCTTGTTCCTGTACTATCTGCATTTATGGAGAGCTTTGCAGGGTTTCTGCTTTTGGTGGCGATGTTAGCAGTAAGTCACCAGGAACTACAGTTAACTTTAATTTTGATGCCGTTGATTTGGATTCCACAACTATTGCTGACGATCGGGCTGAGTTATTTGGTTGCTGGCTTAACGGTTTTTATTCGAGATTTAGCGCAGTCTTTACTGGTTGTGCTGAGTATGCTGTTTTATTTGACCCCAATTGTTTATCCACTCTCGGCTGTGCCGGTTGAGTGGCGTGATTGGTTGTTGTGGCTGAATCCGGCTGCGGTAGTCGTTGAAATTTACCGAGAGCTGGCGATTGTAGGGCAAATCACGCACTGGGGAGAATGGCTGGCAACGGTTGGCTATTCGCTCGTGGCTTATGTTGTGGGGCGTTGGGTTTATCGCCGGTTGCGGCCAGGTTTTGCGGATGTGCTTTAGGAGACGCTGGATCCGACCGGGTGAATGCATCAATGCTGAGTAGTTTCTGCTAAGGTGTTTGGAACCTGCAAATTCGCGGTTTACCGGATCTGTGTCGCGGTGCGAAGATCTGGTAACTATCCTTGGTTGGAGTCTGACCGTCCTTAGCCCTAATGAACGATATTGTTATTTCGCTTCAGAGTGTTTCCAAGTCGTTTCAGCGGTATGCGAAGCCGGTCGATCGCCTGAAGGAGTTGCTGTTACCAAATCGTCAGCAAGCGAATGCGTTTTGGGCGGTTAAAGATCTCAACCTTGAGGTTCCCCGAGGACAAACCTTAGGCATTGTGGGCCGAAATGGTTCTGGGAAAAGTACAACCTTGCAGATGGTTGTGGGAACGTTGCAGCCCTCCAGTGGTTCTGTGCAAGTGCAGGGGCGAATTTCCGCACTTTTGGAGTTAGGAAGCGGCTTTAACCCAGAATTTACGGGTCGGCAAAATGTATTTTTCAATGCCCAAATGTTGGGTCTGTCACGCCGAGAAGTAGAGGCAAAGTTTGACCAAATTGCTGCATTTGCGGATATTGGCGAATTTTTAGATGAGCCAGTCAAAACTTACTCGAGTGGCATGTTTGTACGGCTAGCATTTGCCGTTGCCATTCATTCGGATCCTGATATTTTGGTGGTTGACGAAGCTCTCTCGGTAGGAGATGAGGCTTTTCAGCGAAAGTGTTTTGCGAAGATTCATGCGGTGCGAGATGCAGGAGGAACGATTCTCTTTGTTTCTCATGGAGCATCGACAATTATTGAGTTGTGCGATCGCGCTATCTTGCTGGATCGTGGTGAATTGCTATTAGATGGTAATCCGAAATTAGTTGTTGATAAGTATCAAAAACTTAGCTATGCTCCGCCCAATAAAGCTCAGGAGCTACGAGAAGAAATTCGGCGCTTAAACGGCTCAGAAGCTAATGTTTTTAGCCACAAAGAACTGACTATTATTGAAAGCATGGCAGCTTCAACGGATCTACTGCAACCGGTTGCGCCCCGGACTCCGCAGAAGCACCTGGGAACAACTCGGCTTAAGGCCTACTTTGATGCTCAGATGCAGCCGCCACAGACAATCGCCTATATTTCTCGGGGCGCGAAGATTCAGGATCCAAAAATTACAACTTTAAATGGCGAGGTGGTGAACTATCTTGTTGGTCGGGATGAGTATCTGTACACTTACACCGTGAAATTTGAGCAAGATGTGACGCAAGTTCGCTTCGGAATGCTCATTAAAACTGTGAGCGGCTTGGAGTTAGGTGGCGCATCGTTGGTGGGGCGTAACTTTGCGATCGAGCAGGTGAAAGCTGGCTCGGTTGCCAAGGTCAAGTTTCGATTTAAGTGTCTGTTAAATGCAGGTGCTTACTTTATGAACGCTGGAGTTTCTGGAACAATTGATGGGCATTTTGGTTATTTAGATCGCTGGATTGATGCGGCCATGTTTAAGGTGCAGGTGGAAGATTTTTCCCATGCTAGTGGCATTATTGATTGGGTAGTGGATCCTGATGTGACGGTTTATGCGGGACCTGCATCTGCCGTGACATTGCCGCTCAAGGCTTCAGAACCGTGAGGGTTTTGAAGGTTTAATTGGTTTAAGGATTGACATTTTTCTGAATCATTTAACCCATCGAGCAATTTTCATCCTACTGGAAGCGTTGCCATAGTTTTTTTAATTCATCTGTTGATTTATTTGTTAATGGTTATGGCTCATTCGGGATCTGGAAATTTACTGCTCAGTAACATGCCGCTGATTGTGGCAGGAATGCATCGATCGGGCACTTCTCTGATGACGGCGGTGGTGGGAGCGCTCGGTGTAGATTTGGGCGATCGCCTGTTAGATGGCGATATTCATAATGCCAAGGGCTATTTTGAGGATGTTGATTTCCTAGAATTTCAACGCCGAATTTTGCAGGAGCGATCGCCTGCGAATGATTTGGGTTGGCCAGATTGGGGCTGGACGGAAAGCGAGCAGCTCAATTTACAAAATCTGGATGCTTATCTGCCGGATGCTAAAGCTTTAATTGCCAGTCGATCGAGTCAAGGATTGTGGGGATGGAAAGACCCGAGAACAACGCTACTTTTAGATTTTTGGGCTGATTTATTGCCCAATGCTCGCTATCTGCTGGTGTATCGATTCCCTTGGGATGTGGCAGATTCAGTGTTGCGCGTCAATCATCCAACATTTGTGGCAAACCCCGATTATGCGCTACGAAGTTGGTATATTTACAATCGATCGCTCCTGCGTTTTTATGAAAAACATCAAGACCAAAGTTTACTGATTAATGTCAACGCTTTTTTAGAAAACCCAGAAACTGGGCTAAAGCTACTACAAACTAAGCTGAACTTAGCTATTCAAGCAGATCAAGCTGAACCCGAAGTTCTTTCTCAAATTTTTGACCCTAAACTGTTTGCAAGCTTGGGTTGGGATTATCCGCTGGCGCGATCGCTCTATACAATTGCGCCGCGATACTTTTCACTCTTAAAAGCCTTAGATCAAGCAGCAGATCTATCCAGTTCTATGCCGGATTGGGTCACTGTTGCGCCCAGTATTGATGACAATCCACCGATTTATGACGGTGTACCGCCAGAACGTGCTGTTTTGTCTCTGCATGGTTGCTTGATTCAGAATAATTTTCGCCATCAACAGGAAATGCATCAACTATCTCAGCAGTTTGCGGAAAAACTAGATCAGACGCAGGCGCAGCTCAAAACGGTTGAGCAATCTAAAGGTTGGCGGATACAGCAAGCTTTGAAACGTCTGAAAGCCAAGTTTGTGTAGGGCGATTAGATCATGAACTCAGGTATGCCTCAACAGGAATTTGTGATTCCTACGGTTGTTGAAAAGCCAGTGCTGTTATCTGTGGTGATTCCCTGCTACAACCATGGCGAATTTCTGAATGAGGCGATCGCCAGTGTGGAAAGCTGTGGCGGGAGTCATTGGGAAATTATTGTTGTGAATGATGGCTCAACGGATCCACTGACTCTTGAGCAACTCTCAGTTCTGAAAGCTCAGGGCTATCAAGTTATTGACCAGGAAAACCAGGGTTTATCGGCGGCCAGAAACTGTGGAATTCGAGCAGCAAAAGGTTGTTATATTTTGCCCTTGGATGCGGATAATTGTGTCAAGCTTCCATACCTGACTCGGGCGATCGAACTGTTAGTGCAACATCCGGAAGTGGGTGTTGTTTATGGCAACCTAGAGCGATTTGGAGCCGAGTCTGGGTTGGTGCAAGTGCCTCGATTTTCAGTGGATTTGCTGCTGCGCGGTAATGCGATCGATGCCTGTGCGGTGTTTCGTCGCTCAATCTGGTCAGACATTGGCGGTTATGACTCCAAAATTCCCGATCAATTGGGCTATGAAGACTGGGATTTTTGGCTTAGTATTGCTGAACGGGGCTGGCAGTTTTTGCACTTGGAAGCGGTGGGGTTTGCCTATCGTTGTCGCCCGGCTTCGATGGTCAGCGGTTGCAATATTCCCGAGCAACGATCGCGCCTGTTTGAATATATTTGTGCCAAACATGCCAAGCTTTACGCAACACATTTTCCAGCGGTATTTGCGGGCAAGGAGGCGGAAAGACTAGCGGCGGTGATTGAGTGTGAGCGGCTGCAAAATGATTTGTTGGATGCTCAAGAGGCGTTAACCCTAGAGCGCGATCGACTGCAACAGTTGCGCGATCGCCAAGTCAGTCACCTGGCTGAGTTAGCTGAGTTGCGACAATCGCAATCGTTTCTGAAAGCAGAACTTGATCGCCTGCTTGTACATTGTGCGGCTCAGTCAGAGCAAATTCAAGCGCAACAAATGCAACTTCAGCAAATGTCTACCACCCTCGAATCAACCCGAATAACGGCACAAATGTCCTGGTGGCAACGGCTCAAAAGACGGCTTAAACGTGGTCTAATGCTTAACTAGTTTTGGGTTAATTTTTGATCAATTTTTGACCAATCAATTCTTTGAAGAGTCTATTCATTAACTCAAAGCCGGTTGCCAGGTTGAAATCAGAAAAATTCCTAACTCATCAACCATTTCAGTCACAAGTAGTTTCAAGAAACTGGTTTAGTATGAAGCCTGACTTTTTAATTATTGGTGTGCAAAAGGGAGGAACCACTTCTCTTTATCAATATTTGCTGCAACATCCTCAAATTCAATCGGCAGCAACTAAAGAAGTCCATTTCTTCGATTTGCAGTGGAACCAGGGAATTGATTGGTATCTGCAACAGTTTCCTGCCAATTCAGAACCTCATGAAATGACTGGTGAAGCCAGTCCCTACTATATTTTTCATCCTTTGGTGGCTCAACGGGCTTGGGAATTTGATCCAAGCTTAAAAATTATTGTTCTATTACGAAATCCAGCCGATCGCGCCCTGTCCCACTACTACCATGAGGTGCGGTGGCAGTTTGAATCTTTGGACTTGGAGGCGGCTTTGAATGCGGAATCGGAACGCTTGGCCGGCGAAGCCGATCGTTTTCTATCTGATCCAGCCTATCAAAGCTATGCCTATCAGCATTACAGCTATGTGGCTCGGGGACGCTACGCCGAGCAGCTCAAACCTTGGCGATCGCGCTTCGGATCTGATCAACTGCTGATTCTGAACAGTGAAAAATTCTACCAGCATCCCCAAGGAACCCTGGCGCGAGTTGTGCAATTCCTAGGATTACCAGCCCATGAGTTTTCAGGATTTACTAAATATAATGCCGGTGACTATCCCACTCCGGATCTCGTAATTTATGAGCGCCTTAAATCACGATTTCTTGAAGCCAATCAAGATCTCAAGCATTACCTAAAGCAGCATTTCCCAGAAACTTGGCAAGCTGAGTTTGCTAATCAATCAGATTGGTTAATTGAATAAGACCCCTTAAAAGCTAATCACCAGCTCAGAAATTTAAGCTCTAGCATCATCTTGCTGCAAAGCGTGATTTTCAGGACTATTGCAGGCAAAATAGAAAGGTTGTCTTGCGATTTTCCCTGAGCGAACCGCAATGTCTAGCGCCTCTCCCTCTGACCGGACCAAAGCGCCCAAAATTATTGTTTTGGACGATGACCCAACGGGATCCCAGACGGTTCATAGTTGCTTGCTGTTAATGCGTTGGGATGTGGAAACCCTTTGTTTGGGGTTGGAGGATGCGTCGCCAATTGTATTTGTGCTGACTAATACGCGGGCTTTGACGGCGGAGGCGGCCGACGCGGTGACGCGGGAGGTTTGTCGTAATTTGAAGCAGGCGATCGCCCAAGTGGGGCTGACGGATTGGCTGGTGGTGAGTCGATCGGACTCAACCCTGCGTGGCCACTACCCCGTGGAGACTGACGCGATCGCGCAGGAGTTGGGGCCCTTTGATGCTCATTTTCTGGTGCCGGCCTTTTTTGAAGGGGGTCGCGTCACCCGCGACAGTGTGCATTATCTGAAGGTGAACGGTGTGGATACCCCCGTCCACGAGACGGAATTTGCCCGCGATTCGGTGTTTGGTTATCGCCACAGCTACTTGCCGGATTACGTGGCGGAAAAGACGGCGGGGCGCATTCCCGCAGACCGGGTGGAGCGGTTTCAATTGGCCGATTTGCGCGGCGATCGGCTGACCCTGGAGCAGCGACTGCAAGCCTTGACCGGGAATAGATGCTGCGTGGTGGATGGGGAAGTGCAGGCCGATTTAAATCAATTTGCGGCGGCTCTGTTGTCTCAGGCAAGCCAGGGGAAGCGATTCCTGTTTCGATCGGCCGCTAGCATCCTGACGGCCTTAGCGGCCCTGCCACCCCAGCCGGTGGCCGCTGAAGCGATGGCCCAGTATGTCCGAGACGGGCGATCGGGAGTGGCGATTGTGGGTTCCCATGTGCGCAAAACCACCGAACAGCTTCAGCAATTGCTGGCGGAGCCGGGGGTGGTGGGCATTGAAGTGCCCGTGGCAGAACTGCAAAGGCCCGATCGCGCTGCCATTGCCGCTAGCCTGTGCGATCGCGCGTTGACAGAGGTGCAGCGGGTGCGTGCTGATGGTAAAACACCTGTGATCTACACCAGCCGCCAGGAGCTGACCTTTGAGACGGTGGACATTCGCTTGGAATTCGGGCAAGCGGTCTCAGCCCTGCTGATGGCGATCGAGCGGGGGCTGCCGGAGGATATTGGTTACCTCATTAGCAAAGGGGGCATTACCTCCAACGACACCCTCAGCGACGGTTTAGCCTTGCGATCGGCTCGACTGCTAGGCCAGATCTTGCCCGGTGTTTCCGTCGTCAAAACCGCCGACCATCATCCCCAGTTTCCGAACTTGCCCGTGGTCTTATTCCCGGGCAATGTGGGCGATGCCAATGCGCTGGCATTGGTCTATCGCCGTCTCAGCCAAATTTAGTGCAATTTCTCGGTCTGAGCGATTGCTGTTCAATCACAGTTCAGTAACTGCTCAGTGACTGCTTAGGTGCTGTTCGGCTTTTGCCCGATCGGTCGCGCTAGCCCAGATTTCCTCGCCCATGACTGGCGATTGAAGGGGCCCGACCCACCAACAACGCCTCGGAGCACTGAAGTACAACAGAAAAAGAATCAGGAGGTTTAAATTTGCCTCAAAACCCTGAAATCTCTTTGAAATTCCCCGATCCCATCCTTTTGCAATTGCCATCGACGATGATCCGACTGAGGAGGACACCTTGACTGACAATCCACGGCTTGCCCTGATTGAACGGATCGCCACCGCGAGACGTGAGTGGCGCTGGGCTAATTCTGAGCTGGTGCATTTGGAAAAAGGGGTGAACGCTTGGAACCACTGGCGCTCTCGTCAGTCGGAGGCGAAACCCGACCTCAGTGGCATTGATCTGCGCGGTGTGGATCTCAAGGGGGTGAACCTGAGCCATGCCAAGCTAATCCGGGCAGATCTCTCGGGGGCGGACTTAACCGGGGCCAACCTGACCGGGGCGGATTTGGGCCAAGCAAACTTGACCCGGGCCAATTTGCAGGGAGCGATCTTGGTCGATACGGATTTGATTTGGGCCAAGTTGGTAGAAACCAATTTGCGCAAGGCTGATTTGCGGCGATCGAAGCCGATCGAAGCGGAATTTATCGGGGCTGACCTCAGCGAAGCGAGCTTGGCCGATGCCAAACTCAGCCGCGCCAGTTTTATGGACGCGGTGCTTTGTCGGACGGATTTCAGTCGATCAAAGTTGCTGGAAGCCAACTTTAGCGATGCCATCTTGGCCCAGTGCAGTTTTGCCGATGCCATTTTGATTGGGGCGGATCTGTGGCGTGCCCAGTTAACCGGCGCGAATCTGACCAGTGCGACCTTGACGGGAGCCAAGCTGAATAAGGCTGATTTCACCCGAGCGAATCTGTCTTCGGCGGATTTGACGGAGGTGGAAGCAAGGGGCGCAAGGTTCATGGGAACAGTGCTGACGGGGGCTTGCATCCAAGGCTGGGAAATTGATTCTGAAACGTCCCTCAGTGACGCGGTTTGCGATTATTTGTACCTGACGAGGGGCGATCGCCTGCCGGAAGGAACCCGATCGTTCATGCCCGGCGAATTTGAGCAAACGGTTCGCAACGAGCTAATGGCGATCGAGTGGACTTTCCCTCAGGGAATTGACTGGTCGGCTTTTGTGAGTGCCTGTCAATCCGTGAGTGCGGTGAATCCCGACTTACAGTTGGGCTTGCAGTCCTTTGAACAGCGCGCCAGCGGAGAGCTGGTTGTGCGGCTGGATGCCACGGGGGCGCGCGATCGGGCGGCGGTGTTCCAGCAACTGCGCACGGCCTATCAGGCGGCCCTGCCTTCTCCCAAGCCTTCCGCCAAGGGAGCACCCCCGGAGCAGGAACCCAGTTGCCATAGCCTTTGGGCGATCGCTCAAACCCTGTCGCGGGTGCAGCATCTGCCCATGGTTCCCTAGGGGCGAGGTTCCCTAGGGGCGAGATCGGGGCGATCGATCCCTGGTTGCCCACCTCCCCAGGGCCGAAATGGAGAAACCACCCGCAGAACCCCCTTTGGGGCCAGGGGGTTCAACAATGGTTTGGTATCCTAGAGACGGCCATCTGTGCAGTCGTCCTATTTTTTCCATCGATTATTGTCAGAATGTTGCCCAGCGGATCTTGTTAACCTCCTAATCAGATCTGGTTTATGGCGCAATTGATGACCCGAATTGATGCAATTGGGCGCTGTGCCGCTTGCCTAATCCATCCGAAAGCCTGAGAATTTTGCAGCCTTTCTACGCATCCTGAAGCATTCCCAATGGCATCCATCCGCGAGCTACACCAACAACTCGTTCGCAAAGAGCGCTCGGCCGTCGAGATCGCCCGCGAAGCGCTTGACCACATTGCCCAAACCGAGCCACGGGTGAAGAGTTTCTTGACCCTCACGGCTGATTTGGCCCTGGAACAAGCCCAGCGTGTGGATGCCAAAATTGCAGCGGGCGAGTCGATCGGCCCCCTAGCTGGCATCCCGATCGCCATCAAAGACAACATGTGTACGCGCGGCATTCGCACCACCTGCGCGTCCAAAATGTTGGATAACTTTGTGCCGCCCTACGAATCCACCGTGACCCAAAAGCTCTTCGATGCGGGAGCGGTGATGGTCGGCAAGACCAATCTGGACGAGTTTGCCATGGGCAGCTCCACGGAAAACTCCGCTTTCCAAGTGACAGCGAACCCCTGGGACTTGGAGCGTGTGCCCGGTGGTTCCTCCGGTGGGTCGGCGGCGGCCGTTGCAGCAGGCCAATGTCTGGTCTCGATCGGTTCTGATACCGGTGGCTCCATCCGTCAGCCCGCTGCCTTCTGTGGCGTGGTTGGCCTGAAACCCACCTATGGCCTGGTGTCCCGCTATGGGCTGGTGGCCTTTGCCTCTTCGCTGGATCAAGTCGGGCCCTTTGGGCGATCAGTGGAAGACACGGCCCTGCTTTTGGGGACGATCGCGGGGTATGACCCCAAAGATTCCACTAGTTTGAATGTGCCGATTCCCAACTATGCCAAGAGCCTGCTTCCGGATTTCCGCCCCAAGAGCAAGCTAAAGGTAGGGGTGATTCAAGAAACCTTCGGTGCTGGCCTGGACGCGGAAGTGGAAAAGGCCGTTGAAGATGCCCTGAAGGTGCTTCAGGAGCTGGGTGCTGAAATTGAGGTGGTCTCCTGCCCCCGATTCCGCTACGGGCTGCCAACCTACTACATCATTGCGCCGTCGGAAGCTTCAGCGAACCTGGCGCGTTATGACGGGGTGAAGTATGGTTTCCGGGCCCCCGGCGAGAACCTGCTTGAGATGTATGAAAAGACCCGCGCCGCCGGATTTGGCTCCGAGGTCAAACGACGGATTGCGATCGGGACTTATGCCCTGTCAGCGGGTTACTACGATGCCTATTACCTGCGGGCCCAAAAGGTGCGCACCCTGATTAAGCAAGACTTTGAGCGAGCTTTTGCAAGGGTGGATGTGCTGATTTCGCCCACGGCTCCAACCACGGCCTTCAAGGCGGGTGAAAAGACTGATGATCCGGTGTCCATGTACCTGTCGGATTTGATGACAATTCCAGTGAACTTGGCCGGTTTGCCTGCCCTGAGCTTGCCCTGTGGTTTTGATCGCAACGGGATGCCGATCGGGATGCAAATCATTGGCGATGTGCTGCGGGAAGATTTGGTGCTGGAAGTGGCCCATGCTTATGAACAGGCAACTCACTGGCATGTGAAACGACCGGAGATCGCCCCCGACTAATGACGCTTCGTTTAGCGGTTTTCGACAGACTCCATGGGCTATCCCCGATCGATTAACGATCCTTCGCGACCGGTTTTGCGTGCCGTGGTGTTAGTAGCCCATGGCAGTCGCGATCATCGTCCCCGTCAAGCGGTGGAGTTGTTGGCGAGTCGGCTTTCGGCAACGCTGGCGGCGGCCAACGTGCGATCGATTGTGGCTGTGGCCCAGTTGGAGGGGGCTAGCACGCCGCTGCATCAGCAGTTAGTGGGGTTCGCCCAACGTGCGCGATCGGCCGGGGCGGTGCGGGTGGAAATCATTCCCCTCTTTTTGTCGATGGGAGTTCATGCCACGGTGGATGTCCCCGAGGAAGTGGCCTTGGCAACCCAGAGCATGGGGCCCCAATGGGGCGATCGATGGCAGCTCTATCCTCCCCTGGGCGTATGGCCCGGCTTAGATCGGGTCATGACGGAGGAGTGGCGCAAGGTTGCGGTGGAGTTGCCGCGCCGGGCTTGGGTGCTGGTGGCCCATGGCAGCCGGAACCCGCTGGGCAATCAATTGGTGGAACAGTTGGCGGAGCAACTGGGCCTCACGTTGGCTTACTGGGCGATCGCCCCAACGCTGCTCGATCGGCTCACGGAGTTTGCCGCTGCCGGCCACCGGGCGATCGGCATCTTTCCCTACTTCCTGTTTGCCGGTAGTCTCACCGATGCCTTATTTGAGCAGGTATATAGCTGGCAGCGCGATCACACCGATGTGGATGTGCAATGGCTGGAGCCGATCGGCCCGGCAGCCTCCTTGGTTCGGCTCATGGCCAGTCAGTTGCTCGACGACCTCAACGACTGAACGCTTTTCTTGGGAAAGCAATTCCTTGAGGAACAAAGTCCAAGCAACCAAAAACAAGACCAAAACGCGAAAAACAAAATCGGGCTAGCCACAAGGACTAACCCGATTGTTTGTTCAAAAAATAAATTGTCGAACGAGATTCAGTGGTCTGCCGGGTCACAAGGGGCCGTGACCCCTTGCAACCGAACATCCAAGCTGAGCGTTGGTGCGGGGATTAGCCGAGCAGGGCCTTAGCCTTGTCTAACACGTTCTCGACGGTGAAGCCGAACTTCTCCATCAACACGCCACCGGGAGCCGAAGCGCCAAAGGTGTCCGTCCCGATCGAAGCGCCGGCCGAACCCACGTAGCGGGCCCAACCGAAGGTCGTGCCAGCTTCCACCGACAACCGCTTGGTGACGGCAGCGGGCAGCACCGATTCCTTGTATTCGGCGCTTTGCTCTTCAAACAGCTCCATGCAGGGCATCGACACCACGCGCACCTTGCGGCCAGCGGCAGTCAGTTGCTCGGCAGCGGCAACGCAGAGGCTGACTTCCGAACCGGTACCGATCAGGATCAGTTCGGGCGTGCCTTCGCAATCGGTGATCACGTAAGCACCTTGGGCTACCTTGTCAGCGCTGGAACCAGCCAAGTTCGGCAGGTTTTGGCGAGTCAGGGCCAGGGCACTGGGGCGCTTGCGGTTAGCCACGGCCACCTTGTAAGCGCCGGAGGTTTCCGTGCCGTCGGCGGGGCGCAGGGTCAGCAGGTTGGGGATGATCCGCAACGAGGCGATCGTTTCCACGGGTTGGTGGGTCGGGCCATCTTCACCCAGGGCGATCGAGTCGTGGGTCAACACGTAGATCACACCGGCTTCCGCCAGGGCCGACAGGCGCATTGCGCCGCGCATGTAGTCTGCGAACACCAGGAAGGTGGCGCAGTAGGGAATCAAGCCCGAGTTGTGCAGGGCGATGCCGTTGCAGATGGCGGCCATGCCGTGCTCGCGCACCCCAAAGCGGACGTTACGGTTTTCGTAAGCGCCCTTTTGGAAGTCGCCGGAGCACTTCAGCTCGGTCAGGTTGGAGTGGGTCAAGTCCGCCGAACCGCCGATCAGTTCGGGCAGTTTGGGGGCGATCGCATTCAGGCAGATTTCCGAATGCTTCCGGGTTGCCACCGCCTTGTCAGCGGGAGTGTAGGTGGGCAGATCCGCATCCCAACCTTGGGGCAGTTCACCGCGCAGCAACCGCTCAAATTCAGCGGCATCAGCGGCGTACTGGGTCTTGTATTGGGCGAAGATGCTGTTCCACTCGGCTTCCAGGCTGGCACCGGTTTCGATCGCTTTCTTCGTCCAACCCTCGGCCACTTCGGCGGGCACTTCAAACTCGCCGTAGCTCCAACCCAAGCTTTCGCGGGTCAGCTTCACTTCGTCGGGGCCCAGCGCCGCACCGTGTACGCCAGCGGTGTTGGCTTTGTTGGGCGAACCGTAACCGATCGTGGTGGTGACCTTGATCAGGGTCGGCTTGTCTGTGACGGCCTTGGCTTCTTCGATCGCCTTCGCGATCGCGGCCAAATCCGTGTTGCCGTTGGTCACGTGGATCGTGTGCCAGCCGTAGGCTTCAAAGCGCTTGCTGACATCTTCGGTAAAGGAAATATCCGTGTTACCGTCGATCGAAATGTGGTTGTCATCGTACAGCGCGATCAGCTTGCCCAAGCCCCAGTGGCCAGCCAAGGAGCAAGCTTCACCGGACACGCCTTCCATGTTGCAGCCATCGCCCAGGATCACGTAGGTGTAGTGATCGACGATCTTGGCATCGGGCTTGTTGAATTTGGCAGCCAAGTGGGCTTCCGCAGCGGCCAAGCCCACAGCGTTACAAATCCCTTGACCCAGGGGGCCGGTGGTAACTTCCACGCCGGGGGTTTCGAAGTTCTCGGGGTGGCCGGGCGTGCGCGATCCCCACTGACGGAAATTTTTGATGTCTTCAATGGTCACGCTGTCATAGCCCGTCAGATGTAGCAGCGCATACTGCAACATACAGCCGTGGCCAGCCGACAATACGAAGCGATCACGGTTAAACCAGTTCGGATTCTTGGGATTGAAACGGAGGAACTGATTCCACAGCACATAGGCCATGGGAGCCGCGCCCATCGGCAGACCGGGGTGACCCGAGTTCGCCTTCTGAACGGCATCGATCGCCAAAAAGCGAATGGCATTAATAGACAGTTCGTCGAGGGATTGGGTAGCGACAGCCATACTTGCTCGAACTCGTTCGACTGGAGAAGGTGAGTGGGGGACAGCGATCGGCGCGCGCCGCGATCTCAAGAAACAGCTAAATCCCGGGGTGTAGAGCGCGCGTCGCAGTAGGCAGATGGACTACGACCGCCCGAGTTAGCCCCTACACTATCTCACCAGAGGGGAATGGGAGCAAGCAGACCGTGGAATTGCTACATGGAGAAGTCTTTGGGAGCCTGAGTGGGGCCCCGGAGTGATTAAAAAAGGTGTGATGACGGGGCGATCGGGACGAAAATTGACCCAGGCAGCGGGCGATCGACCAATTGATTAACCCGCTCAATTAACCCGCGAATTTTCTAACCCGCGAATTTTCATTAATTTGCATCGGTTAACCGGCGCTGATGACCGGTGCTTAAGCTGCGCCGTGCCTAAGCCGCCTTGGGGAAGCACTCAAGAACGTCTTCATGGCCGATCGCTTCAGTGGGTGAAGCTGTGGGTGGATGGATCGGGATGGGAACTGATGGATTTGACGATGGATTTAGCGTTGAGGAGGAGGGTGGTGGGCCATGATTTTTCATGCAGCGAGATGATTCTTAATTGACTGGTAACCTTTGTTGTCATTTTGAGTTGTTATTTTGAGTTGCGATCGGGCTAGTTAATTTGCATCCCGTAGTGGGGGATACAACTTTTGGGTTGGCTTTTGCCTAGGGTATGTTTGAGGGTAAGCTAAACATACATGGCTTCTAGGGTTCCGGCAGCTTCCAGGTAATTCCAAAAGAATTTCAGATCGCTGTGACTGGTCCGAGAGAAGCAAGCTGATGACTCAGTGGCATGACCAGTGGATTTATCCCCAATTCTCTGGCCTTGAAAACCAGCTTTGAGCATCAGCTACACGGCGGGATAAAAGCCCGGGAGGTCAAAGGCACATCGCGTGGATTGCCTGGAACCCCCGGGCTTTGTAGTTCGGATTTTCGGGAAGTTCGCGCAGGTGACCTCAGCCGAATGGAGCGATCGATTCGGCCCCATTTCCGTAGTCATTTGCAAACCCAAACCCCCATCGCGATCGATGAGTATTTTTGAACGTCCCAACTATCAGGGTGGCGAATCCGAAGCAAAACGTGCCTTGGATTTAGAAGCTCGGCTGCCCATGACCGGCTGGCAGCAGGAAGTAGATCAGGCCCTGCGGTTTGGTTTGGAAGCCGCCGACAGCATCAAAGATCGGACAATTTCGACCTTTTCCCGGGGAGAATTGCCGCACTATGCTGGAATTAATACCTTCATGAAAGCGCCCTACCTGGAAGATGTGAACCAGGTGGGAAATTATGACGTGGCCATTGTGGGTGTGCCCCATGATTCCGGCACAACCTATCGCCCCGGAACGCGGTTTGGCCCCCAAGGAATTCGGCGCATTTCGGCTCTTTACACGCCCTATAACTTTGAGCTGGGCATTGATTTGCGGGAACAAATTACCCTCTGTGACGTGGGGGATATTTTCACAATTCCCGCCAACAATGAGAAGTCTTTTGATCAGATTTCTAAGGGAATTGCCCACATTTTTGCATCGGGCGCGTTCCCGATTATTTTGGGCGGTGACCACTCGATCGGCTATCCCACAGTGCGGGGCGTTTGTCGCCATTTGGGGGACAAAAAAGTGGGCATTATCCACTTCGATCGCCATGTAGATACCCAAGAAACCGACCTCGATGAGCGGATGCACACCTGTCCTTGGTTCCACGCCACCAACATTCAGAATGCGCCTGCCAAGAACCTGGTGCAGTTGGGCATTGGCGGTTGGCAAGTGCCGCGCCAAGGCGTGAAGGTTTGTCGAGAACGGGCCACCAACATTCTGACCGTGACGGATATCACGGAAATTGGGCTAGACGCGGCGGTGGATTTTGCCTTGGAACGCGCCTTGGACGGCACCGATTGCGTTTATATCAGCTTCGATATTGATTGCATTGATGCGGGGTTTGTGCCGGGAACGGGCTGGCCGGAGCCGGGCGGGTTGCTGCCTCGGGAGGCGTTGTATCTACTGTCGCGGATTATTCGCCAAGCGCCGATCTGTGGCTTGGAGGTGGTGGAGGTGTCGCCGCCCTACGATATCAGCGACATGACTTCCCTGATGGCAACGCGGGTGATTTGCGATGCGATGGCGAATTTGGTGCTGTCGGGACAATTGCCGCGCCGGGAAAAGCCGTCCTATATCCATGAGGAAGCGCAGATTTTTGAGGATGGCTGGTCTTAGTGGCCCTTTAGTGGCCCTGACGTTTTTGGGGACTGGTCATGAACCTCAGATATCTCGCCCAGTACCCGATATCTCAACCCAGTGCCAGACCTCTAACCCAGTTAAGGAATAGGTGCGCCCATGCATGAAGTCGATATGACCCGATCGCTCGTGTTGACGTTGCGGGATTGGTGGGAGTCCCAGCCCGATCGCCCGCAAATTTCGCGGGTACATCTGCGGGTGGGAGATTTCACCTGCGTGGAACCGGCGGGGCTGGTGTTTGCCTTCGATGCCTATCGAGAAGGGACATTTCTGGCGGCGGCGGAGTTGGTGGTTGAGTCGGTGCCGTTGGTGGCCTTTTGCCACGCTTGCCAAGCGGAATATCGGCCGGAGGTGGGGTTGCACTACGCCTGTCCCACCTGTGACGCGCCGATGGAGGATATTCGATCGGGTCGGGAGCTGAAAATTTCCCACATCGAATACCAGAACGCTCATCAGGAAACCCAAACCGATCGCTGGGCTGCGGCCTAGTGACGCTTCCGAGGGGAGCGCTGCGGTGGCGGTGGCGGATCCCCTCCGGAGGGACGGCATTGAAACGGCTGATCCCAATTTGGTTTAACGCCAATCCACCCTGAGCGGCCGCTTCTGGCGATCTCGAATGCTGGTGTTGCTAGGTCTGGCTATTTTGGGGCGATCGGGCTTTTGATCCTGATTATTGGTTTTCCTTTTCATTGCCTGATTTCTTGCCCTTTTCTTGCCATTTTTTCTGTTTTGTTGTCGTTTTGCTGTTGCTTGCCCTAGGAGTTGATCGCCATGCACCAAACCTTTGACGCGGCCTTGGAAATGAACCTGCTGCACGCCAATCAGGCAGGGGCAGACCACAACCGCGAGCATTTTGACGAGTGGGGAATCACTTGCCTGAACGTGATGAGCAGCCCCGGAGCAGGGAAAACCTCCCTGTTGGAGGCGACCCTGAGCGCGTTGCAATCGGAATTGGCGATCGCGGTCATTGAAGGGGACATGACCACGGAACTGGATGCCGATCGACTGCGGCGGTGTGGCGTGCCGGTGGTGGCGATCAATACGGGGCGATCGTGCCATCTGGATGCGCGGATGGTCTCTGGGGGCATTCATCAGCTCAAGACGTTGGTGGATCCCCAAACGATCGATTTGGTCGTGGTGGAAAACGTTGGGAACTTGGTTTGCCCCGCCGAATTTGAGGTGGGTGAACATGCCAAGGTGGCGCTCCTGAGCGTCACGGAGGGGGAAGACAAGCCCCTGAAATATCCGGTGATGTTTCGGGAGGCCGATTGCTTGCTGATCACCAAAACGGATTTGGCCCCCTATTTGGAGGTGGATCTCGATCGAATCATGGCCAACGTGCGGCAAATCAACCCAGAGGTGGCGATTTTCCCGGTTAGCGCCAAAACCGGCGAAGGGTTAGCCGATTGGTTGAACTGGGTGCGCCAGGCCACGGGGCGATCGATCCAGCCGGCCACGACTCAACCGGGCGATCGGGTCGCCACCCTGGCCACCGCCTAAAACCTTGCAGGGCAGTTCTTCGGAATTGCCCTGTGTTTTTTGGAGGGTAAGGATTGAGGCAATCTTGTTTGCTCAATTTCTGGTTCTGGAGCCGATGGCCTTGAGTTCCCTTGTTTTAAGTCCCCTAATTTTGAATTTCTCATCTTTCTGTCCATTCACGAAAACCTCTGAAAGCCCCTGAAAGCCTATGAATGCCCTCAAGCTGAACGCCCTGAAACGTCGTCGATTGCTCAGTTGGTTGGGCTGTTTTTTGGCCGCCCTGTTTCTGTCCATTAGCTGTGCGCCCGCGCCTGACTCCGGTGGCAGTCCCAACGGCACTCCCGGCAGCACCACCGCCCCGATCGTCCGAATGGGTTTTAGCGTTTGGCCCGGTTGGGTTCCTTGGCAGGTGACCCAAGACGCGAAAATTTTCGATCAAAACCAAATCAATGTGGATTTGAAATGGTTTGACGGCTATTTAGATTCAATTAACGCCCTGAATGCGGGGCAGTTGGATGGCAATGCCCAAACCCTGAACGACACGATTAGTTCTTTGGCCGCTGGGGCCGATCAGGTGATTGTTTTAACCAATGACAACTCCACGGGCAATGACAAAATTATTGTCAGTGCTGAGATTAAAACAATTGCTGATTTGAAAGGAAAACGGGTTGCCGTTGAAGAAGGAACCGTTGACCATTTCCTATTGCTCTTGGGCTTGAAAAAAGCTGGCTTGGCTCCGGAAGATATTCAAATTCAGCCGTTGGAAACTGGCGCGGCAGCGGCGGCTTTTGTGGCCGGTCAGGTGGATGCGGTGGGCGTTTTTGCACCCTTCACCACGAAGGCCTTGGAGCGACCCGGCAGCCGTGAACTCTTCAGTTCTCGAGACTTCCCGGGAGCCATTTCCGATCACCTGGCAGTTAGCCGCAAGCTAGTGGATGAGCAACCGGCGGCCGTGCAAGCTTTGGTGGATAGTTGGTTTGCCACGTTGGATTACATTAAGCAAAATCCCGAGAAATCCTACAGCATCATGGCCCAACGGGCGGGAGTTTCCGTTGAGGAATATCGGGAATATGAAGCAGGAACCAAGATCTTTACCCTGGAGGACAATTTGAAGGCCTTTCAGCCGGGAAATGATCGCTCTTCGTTGGTGTTTGCTGCCCAAGAAATTTCGGACTTTTTAACCAGTTCTGGATTGGCAAAATCGAAGCCAAATCTGAACAAACTTTTTGACGATCGCTTCGTGAAGGCCTACGCCGCCAAACGCCAACCGGCAACCTAGGGCGAGCCTGTCATCTGCTGCCCGATCGCCCCTTTCATGGCCCTGCAAACTCACCCTCTTTCCTCAGACCATGACTTCCCATGTGCCCATTCCCCACAATCCGCCCCTAGTGCGCGATCCGGGGCCCGCTCGGATGCTGCGCCCCAGCACCTTTTGGACGATCGCCGATCCGATTCCGTCCCGGCTCAGTTGGTCGTTGATGGGGTTGTCGATCGGGGTGCCCTTGGTGCTGTGGTGGCTGCTGGCCAGCACGGGCTGGGTGCGGCCCCTGTTTTTGCCCTCTCCGGCCCAAGTGGTGGGGGCGATCGGGCAGCTTTGGAACAGCGGCGCATTGCCCAAGGATATTCAATTTAGTCTGATGCGGATTTTGGGTGGGTTTGCCCTGGCCACGGTGATTGCAATTCCCCTGGGCACTTTGATGGGCACATTCGCCAGCATTCGATCGCTCTTGGAGCCGATCGTGGGCATTGTTCGCTACATGCCCGCCACCGCCTTCATTCCGTTGTTGATTTTGTATTTCGGCCTCGGAGAAGTGCCCAAAATTCTCTTGGTTTTTATTGGCACACTCTTTTTCAATACCTTGATGGTGATGGACTCGGTGAAGTTTGTCCCCAAGGAAATGATTGAAGCCACCTATACCTTGGGCGGCAACCGATTACAGGTACTTTTTCAAGTCATTTTTCCTTACATCACCCCCGGAATCATCGATACCTGCCGGGTGAATATGGCGGCGGCTTGGAACTTGGTGATTGTGTCGGAATTGGTGGCGGCTACGGAGGGCTTGGGGCGGCGAATTAGCGTGGCTCAACGCTTTTTGAAAACCGACGAGATCTTTGCGGGCTTGATTGTGATTGGTTTAATTGGCTTGGCGATCGATATTTTGTTTCGGATGTTTTTGCGCTTTTCCTGTCGATGGGCGGTGAAATAATCCCACAGATGAAAAACAGTCATCCCTCGATCAAGCTAATTTGAACTGAGCGCAGAATCAATGGACACAGTAATCGCCCGATTGAATTGATTGGAATTAATTGGAACTGAGTGCGGAATTCATGAGCACAGGATCAATGAGTACAGAATCAATGAGCAATGCATCTAGAAGTCAAGCATTTGTATAAGCAATTTGTCACCCGTCGCGGCCCGGTGGTCGCCCTCAAAGATATTAATTTGCATGTGGAAACGGGTGAATTTGTCTGTGCGGTGGGTGCGTCCGGATCGGGAAAATCCACCATGCTGCGAATTGTGGCGGGGCTGGAGCAACCCACGGCGGGGGATGTGTTGGTGGATGGGCAACCGGTGACGGGGCCGGGAGCCGATCGGGGCATGGTGTTCCAAAGCTACACGCTCTACCCCTGGATGACCGTTGAGGAAAATATTGGTTTTGGGTTGAAGTTGCAGGGGGCCCCGATTGCCGATCGCTACGAACAGTCCCGGTATTACATGGATGTGGTGGGATTGTTGCCCTTTGCCAAGGCCCTGCCCAAGGAGTTGTCCGGTGGGATGAAACAGCGGGTGGCGATCGCCCGGGCCCTGGCTTCCCAGCCAAAGATTCTGCTGATGGATGAACCCTTTGGGGCGCTGGATGTGCAAACCCGCGAGTCGATGCAGGGTTTTCTGCTGGAGCTGTGGCGCAATACGGGCACTACTATTTTGACCATCACCCACGACGTGGAAGAGGCGGTGTTTTTGTCGCAGCGGGTCTATGTGATGAGTGCGCGGCCGGGCACGATTCGCCGAGAGTTATCGATCGAGCTACCGGCGGAACGGGATGAGGCCCTGCGGCGATCGAGCGCTTTTCAGGACTATCGCTACCAAATTTTGGATCTGTTGCGACAGACGGAATCCACCGCTCTAGAACTGACGGCCCCACCTCAGTCGGCCTAGGTTTTAGGCGACGGGGTGCGCTCTGGGCTAATTAATCCCCAAATTTGGGTAGATTTGGGCAGGTTTGGGCAGATTTCGGCCACCGCGCCATGTTCAAGACTCATCCACAATCCGAAAGCCCAGAATGCCCATGCCTAAAACCCCGACAAAGTAAACCATGACTGCCAGCACCGGACTCAGCTCCCACAGGAAATGCGTCAAGGCATAAAGCAGCGGAGTGAGCAGCAGCAGCGCCAAGAAAATTTCAGGAAGCTTCAAATAATCCATAGACCAGATCGTTACCTATCGTCGCAACGTCGTTCAACCAGACTAATGCAACTCTGTGGCGGATCAGGATTTCCGCACGGGTGTTGTTCGATTGTGCCAGTGGCTCTCTGGGGCTTGAGCGAGCTGGCGGTGAACTGATGGGTTAAATAACTGATGGGTTAAATGATTTTGGATATTTGGTGCAGTGCCTGGTGCGATGAATGCCTGGTGTGATTAATGCTTGGTGTGATTAATGCTTGGCGCGACAATCGCCAAACCAGCGACGCTTCCAGCGGGATGTGGGTTCAAGGGGCGATCGCGCCTGTTCTTGGTTTTTGCGATCGAGGATCGTTGCCGCATCGTCGGTCAAGTGGGGATCGCGGTAGGGCACGGCGGCCTTGGTTTGCAAATGTTCTTGTTCTTGGGCTGAAAGGGGCGGTAAATCTAAGGGCACAAAGGCCGCCACAGTTCCGGGCCAGCGCCGGCCAAAGGGAACCGTAGCCCCCAATTGCAACCCCGCTGCCAACAGGGCCGATCGCACCGCCGCCGCGCAGGAATAGGTGGCCAAGCGGCCGTCGGGAGCCAAGCAGCGGCTCACCATTCCCAAAAATTCCACCGTCCACAGTTGCGGACAGCGGGGGGGTGAGAAGGGATCCAAAAACACCGCATCTGCCCGAAAACCCCGATCGAGGACGGGCCGTAAGGTTTGCCGCGCATCCCCCCACAGCAGTTGCCCGCGAAATTGGAGGGTTGGCGATGGGCTGGTGATTAATTCCGGGGTGATTAACTCCGGGGTGCTGAATTTTGGAGTGACAGAGGCCGGAGCCGGCCAAGCAGCTTGCCCCTGTTCTGCCAGATCGGTTAGCAATTGGGCGATCGCCCCGAGGATGGGTTCCGCCAACCCCAACGCTGCCCCAGCCGATCGCGCCGTGGCCAACAGGTAAGGCAAAGCCGCCCTTGTGGCCACTGGATCCAGTTCCAAGCCCACCCACTCCACCGCACAGGCCGGATTGAGGGCCCAGAGGGCGGTGAGGGCGGCCGCCGTGTTGTAGCCCAAGCCATAGCAGACATCCAGAATCCGAATCACCGGTTGACTGGTTGCCCGTTGGGGTAAATGGGTGGGTTCCACAAACTTACTCAGCGCCTCTTGCCAGGCCCCTTGGCGGCTGTGGAAGGTTTCGCCAAACCGCTCTGAGCGAAAGGTCACAGACCCGTCCGCTGTGGGTTCGATCGACAAATTGCCATTTTCAGCCGAAACCCAATCGATCGCCCCTTCAACCACCCTGGAATTCATCCTGCTCGATTACCAATTTCGCAAGTCAACGCAATCCGCTAGGGCACAAAGCGCCGCACCGTTTGCATCAGCTCATCTGGATCGACTGGCTTTCGTAAATAGGCATTGGCCCCCAACATCGTGCCCCAGGTTTTGTCTACGTCCGTTCCCTTCGTGGAACAAATCACAACGGGAATGCTTTTGGTGGCTTCGCTTTGCTTCAGTTGCCGACAAATTTCAAAGCCACTTTGACCGGGCAAAATCACATCGAGAACAATCAAGGCGGGCTTTTGGGTGTCCAAAACCTTCTGGGCTTCTTCCCCGCTGCCCACGGCCACCACCGTCAAACCAGCGTCTTGCAGATATCGAATCATCACGCCGCGATCGGTCGGGCTATCTTCAACAACCAAAATCGTTTGCATAGGGAGAAGGCTGAGAGGAGGAGTTTGAAAGGATGATGCTTCGTTAACTTGGAGCCAACCCTGAGTGTCAACTCCGAGTCAATTCGTCGTCAACTTGGGGCTAACTTGGGGCTGACTTTGGGCTACCGCTGGACTAATTCTGAGTCAATTTTCGGTCAATGATGAGTCGAAAAACAGAGCCAATCCAACAGAGCAAACAGCGGTGAACAGAATAGATAGACTAAGCAGAAAAGTATCAGTCAAGCAGCAAATTTGAATTGCTAACGCTTGAATGGCGATCGACCCAATGATGATCGACCCTCATCCCAATTGGAGAGCAAATCTCCATCGTGCATTCTAAGCGTTTACTGCGAGGGGTCAAGGGATTGATTCACGATGGAAACCTGAGTCATTTCATGGCCCAGAATGGGGCGGGAATCGCGAACCTTCTGCCTTTTCAGGCATCGAAAATTGCTTGGCGGTGGAGTCAGCATGGGACATGGGGGGCGAAACAACAGCAAAAATCGAGAGGGGATGGGGGCGAGACCGTGCCAAATTGGTTCAAAAAATTTCAAAAAACAGAGATTTCAGGCATTGATCAGCCGAAAGTGCTGAAAAGCGAGCTTTTTAGCTCCAAATGAGCAATTTTTAGCCCGTTTTGGGGTTCAAGCTGGCAGCCGTTGCCCCAGCGGGACTATTCACCGGAGCGGTGGCGGCGCTCAGATATTTTTGAATCAGGGTCAAAATTTTTTCGGTTTCAACGGGTTTGCTGACAAAATCCGTGGCTCCCACCACTTTGGCCCTGACGCGATCGATGATGCCGTCACTGCCGGTCAGGATGGCGATCGGGATATCCCGAAACAGGGCCACCCGCCGAATTTGGGCACAAATTTCGTAGCCATTGGCCACGGGCATAATCAAATCCAGAAAGATCAGTTTGGGCTTGCGCTCCAGCAGCACCGTGAGCGCCTGGGTGGAATCCTGGATGCAAAGGGGAACATAGCCTGCCTGTTCAATGATTTGGCTCATGGCTGCGCAAACCTGGGGGCTGTCGTCAATGCAGGCGATGGTGGCGGCGGTGGCGGTAGTGGCAGCGGCAGGGGTGGGGACTGTTTGGCGGCGATCGCTCGATCGACCGTTGCCCTCTGCTCCCGGCGTGGGAAGCACCACCAAGGATGGCAAATCCTCGATCGGGTGCAGATCAATAATGTTGCGGCGAATGTAGGGAACCAGCGATCGGGTAATGGTGGGCACGTCCTTCCGCATCAGCACCGCCAGATCGCGGACGGTGCGTTGGCCATCGATCGCCAAGGCCAGTTTTTGATAAACCTCCGGGGCCAACCGTTCCCGCAACTGATCCGTGCTGCGAATGGCCAAGGCCCAGTCGGGATGAAAATCGACCAGTTGGGCTTCTTGCCAAGCAGCCCAGGCCTGGGCCGCTTCCGTAATTGCCGCATGGCTTTTCACCGTCACCGAAGCCATCTTCAGCACGTCCAGGGGGTCGTAGGGCACTTCAGTTCCCACTTGCACCGCGCCGCCGGTTTGCCAAAGCAAATCAAACACCGCCTCGGCAATCACCCCATTCACCACCTGGCAAAACAGTTCCTGGGACAGAACACGGCGGTGCAACAACACCATTAACAGACTGTAGTTTTGGGCCGCAAAAGCATCCCCTTCCCGCAGTGCAAAGCGCTTTTGTTTGATGCTGGGACAGACGGCCTGCAACAGGCGCAGGGTGCGGCGGTTATCGCTTTTGCCGTCATCGACCCAAAACAAACGACCGAGACAGAAAAAGAATGACCAACGCTGTTGATTGCCTTTGGTGGGAACTAGGGTGATTTGACCGGTGAACTGTTGCTGTCGGTATCGATCGAGCGATTCATTCAGGGTGTTGGGGGTCGCATCGTCTGGAGTCATGGTCAAAGTTGGGGTTGGCGGGCCAAGCGCACAGGGGCGATGTTATGGAAGAGTCATGCGGTTATGGTTGGTCTCATGCACCCGATCGAAATTGACGATCAGAATCGAAATTATAAAAATTATCGAAAATTAACGATTCCGATGGTCAAAATTGACGATCACGATTGATTCCACGATCGAGCAATGAATTGAGCTGGCGTTTGCCGGTTTGTTTTGCTGATGTCTCAACTGGCTGAGCCTGGGGAGCCGGAAGCTGTTGTGCCCATGACACTGTTGGCTTGGTCGAGGGCCTGGGGCAGGCTGAGCAAGAAGAGGGTGCGTGGGGTGGTGTCTGGAGACAGCACAACGGCACATTGGGCCAAGTGAGCCAGGGGCGATCGCTCAAAGCGGGCCGGCAACGGCAGTACCTGATCGCGCGGCAGGTCGATCGAGTCCGGTGGCGAATCCGTGGGCAGTCCACAGAGCGTGTTTCCCGATCGAGCAATCACGAGAAATTGGCCCATGCCCTTGGGCGATCGCTCCGGACAATCCAGCAGCAGAGCCAAGTCCAGCACCTGAATGAGCTGACTGTCGATGTAGACCAAGCCCGATCGACTCCAATCACCATTGTCCAGCGGCGGACAGTGCGTCACCTTCAGCACCACCGCCATTGGCAGCGCGAACTCATACCCACCGGAGCGAAAGCAAATGGCCCGAATGGTGGGTAACTCTCGGGCACGGGAGCGGCCGGAAGCCGCCGTGGGCCCCGTCAAATTAGTTGACAGCATCGTTCCGTTCTTCTCCGTTGCGCCATCGCCTTGGGGTCTAAAGACTCGATCGCCCAGTGGTCAACCCTCATCACCCGTCGCCCGATCGAGATTCCAAAGGAATCATGATCGATTGCGGCTTGGGCGATTGGTTGGATTGATCACGATCTTGACTAACGATTAGGAAATCCACCGCTAGCCCTCTCAAGTCAGGCAATCTTGAGTTAACCAATCCGGTCAACGTTGCTTAACTATTCACCCTACTTTTACCCTACCCAAAACAGCAATCAATTGAATCGCCTTTTGAGATAGAAATTTGCCAGTCCCTAGCCCTTCCTGGGCAGCTTGGGTTAAACCAGGAATCGCTCGCATTTGACCAGAATCTTGGCGTGAATGGGTTGACTGGTGAGCGCTTGGGATGGATCAGACTCCTACCGCGAACCGTTGAGAAAAGTCTGCGTAGTTTGATGTATGCAATGATGCCAACTTGACCATAATTCACCGAAAAACCAAGAAAGGCACAGGCAAAACCAGACCTAAATGCTCAAAGGTAAAGTTTTGAAAATTGCAATGCACCCCAAAGCAAAATTGGCTGTGATGAATTATTGTGGCTGATTTTTTGGGCTGATCTCCTTGGAATTTTCCGCAACCATTTCTCCTCACTTTCGTAGTTGATTTGAATCGGTCAGCATCAACCAGCATCAACTGGGAGTAGCTTGGAGCGGTTTGGATTGATTTTTGCCTGATTCGGGCGAATTTGTCAGAGCAAGCGATGAGCCTTTAAGTCCATTCTAGGCAGATTCCCGATCGAGATACAAGCACCGAGAACTGCGACAGAATCATGGCAAAATTTCAAAAAACCGTTGAAGATTGCACAAAATCAGCCAATAGCAACCGTATGGCTCCCTGAACCTCCGGGGAGAGGCCAGGGCAGCGCAGGACGAGGCTGGCGGTGCGGCCTCACGATCGACTCCAGGGCGATCGAGTGGGGCTGGGCTGGTCATCTCCGAGATTATTTCTGAATTTTAAGTATTAAAAATAACGTTAACTTTCTCCGGGCTGAGTCCTGTGAGGAAGTCGATCAACCCAGGGAGTTAACCGAGGCGATCGGGTGAGGCGATCGACCCAGGTGATCGGTTGAGGCGTTTAATCCGCCATGAGTCCACGGGGCTGCACCCCAACCGATCGGCCTCAGGATGTCATTCTCAGGATGTCATTTCCTAGGCATCGGGGCCCAAAATGCTGACCAACAGGGCTTTTTGCACATGCAGCCGATTTTCAGCCTGATCCCAAACCCGTGACTGAGATCCCTCGATCGCCCCATCGGTGATTTCCTCGCCCCGGTGTGCGGGCAAACAATGGAGCACGATCGCCTCCGGATCCGCCTTGGCCAGCAGATCTTCATTGAGCTGATAGGGAGCAAATAGGCTCTTGCGGGCTTCCGCCTCGTCTTCTTGGCCCATGCTGGCCCACACATCGGTGTAGAGCATTTGGGCCCCGGCCGCCGCCGCGATCGGATCCGTGGTGACCACAACACTGGCGCGATCGCCCGCCAACTCGATCGCCCGCTGCACCATTTGTCCATTGGGTTCATAGCCCGGCGGCGTGGCAATCCGCACATTCACCCCCGCCATAGCACAGGCCATCATCAAGGAATGGGCCACATTGTTGCCATCACCCACATAGGTCACCGTCAGGCCCGCCAAAGTGCCAAAGGCCTCCTGCACCGTCAGCAAATCTGCCAAGGCCTGACAAGGGTGGGCCAAATCGCTGAGGGCATTAATGACCGGCACGCCGGAATAATCCCGGAAGGTTTCCAAGTCCGCTTGGTCAAAGGTGCGAATGGCCATCACATCCAAGTAGCGCCCCAGCACCCGCGCCGTATCCTCCAGGGGTTCCCCTCGGCTCACTTGGGTCACCATTGGGTTCAGGTCAATTACTTGGCCGCCCAGTTGATACATCGCCACCGTGAAGCTAACGCGGGTGCGGGTTGACGCTTTGGAAAACAACAGACCAAGCACTTTGTTGCAAATGGGCGTGATCGTCCCAGCTTTGAGCTGTGCTGCCAGAGACAGCAACGCTTGTAGTTCATCGCGATCGATATCCGCCAGACTCAGGAAACTGCGCCCTTTAAGTTGTGCTGGGATGGCATCCATAAAACGATATTCCCAAGAAATTTGGAGTTGGGTGATGGGGCTTGGTACGGGGCTGTTGTGATGGGGCGATCGGGCCAGGGCAAGCAGCCAACAGCCCAGGAGCCACGGCCAACCCAAGGGGCTGGCTCCCGCTGTGCCGTCACCAAAGGCCAGTCTCCCGATCGAGCCGCGTCCCGGAAAGCTCCAATCCTACTACTAGGCGTTGGTGGAAACAGCGTCGAAATGCACTGCTTTTCGGGGCTGTCATCTGAAATATGGACTGCGATCGCCTGTTTTGCGATTGCCGGTTTAAAGAAAACTCCATTCGCCAAAGAGATTGTGGGTTGTGCTTTGGATCTCCGCTTGGTGACCATAAAAGTCCACAACCTTTTGGGTCATGTGGGCGGCCCGCTCGGCAATGGTGGAAGCCAAATGGAGGGTGACGATGGCACAGGCCGCATCGCCGCCATAGAGCCGGGCCCGCAACGTGTTGAACCCAATGGCGATCGCGGAAACGTCCGTGGCCGTGGTCACATTGGCGGAACTCAGCTCGCCACTGAAAAAACTAATTTCGCCCAAAATCGTGGGAGCCGACAGCACATTCAGTTCCCGTTCACCCAAGTCAGTGTTTAAGGTGATGCGAACCTGACCGCTGGATAGGAAGAAGATGTGGCTGCCGGGTTTCCCCTGGTGAATGATGGTGCGATCGGCTGGGATGGTTCCCGACTGGCAGGAGGAGAGAAATCGCTGAAACTGTTCAGCGGTCAGGTCTCGGAATGCAGGAAAATCGCGAAAATTCATCTTCGCTCACTCGGCGGCCCCTGAAGATTTCCCATAGTCTATCCCGGGGGCCAAAGGGGCAAGGCTACGGTTGCGACCGTTCAATTGAGTGGTTTTTGACCCGCAGCCTGTGGATGGGCCAATGGGGCTGTGGGTTGCGGGTCGTTAACTCGCTAGTTAACTTGCTAGTTAACTCATGGATGGTTAACGGTTGGTTGTTAACTCATGGATGGTTAACGAGTGGTGATTAACGGTTGGTGGTTAACGGGTTGCTAACGAAATGATCGCGTGCTGGGTCAGCCCTTGGCCGCCAACTGCTCGATCGCCCATTGGGCCCGCAGCCGCACCACGAGATCCGTATCAGCAGTCGCCCGATCGCGTAACAAACCTAACACGCGATTGCCCAGCGTCGGTTGCGATTGCGCCAGCCCCTCCAGCCCCGCGATCGCCGCATAGCGCACCACCCATTCCAAATCCGTTGCATTCACCGTCAAGACCGCCAACACCCGATCGCGTGCCATCGGCACTTGCTCCGCCGCCATTCGTGCCCAACGCAACGCCCCCAACCCTTGGGCCGCCGCCCGCCGCACACTGGGAGCAAAATCCGTTTCAGCCGCCGCCAACAACAGTTCCAAAGCCCGAGGGTCGGCAATTTGGGCCAGTGCTCGCAAGGCCCAAGCCCGCGCCGTGTAGTTATAGCCATCCACCTGGGCCAAAATTGGCTCCACCGCCGTTTCCCCCAGAGCCACCAGCCCTTCCACCGCTGCCACCGCCGCTCCGGGGTTGTTGTATCCCAGCACGGCCATCAGGGTAGGGATCGCTGCCGGATCCTGGGCCGCCGCGAGCGATCGCACCGCGCCAACCATCTTGGCCACCGAGTCCGCCTCATCCACCGCCCGGATGAGTTGCGACAGATCAGGCGACAAATCCGAAGACAGCTCAGGGGAAGGGGCGATCGACATGGGTATAGCTCCGTTGGAATTGAGTAACTGTTGTTTTGAGTAACTGTTTTTTAAAAATTGGGATTTTTTGAAAGTGGGATTTTTGAAGATTGGCTTTGAAATCAACAACTTGAAATCAACAACTTGAAATCAACAACTTGAAATCAACAACTTGAAATCAACAACTTGAAATCAACAACTTGAAATCAACAACTTGAAATCAACAACTTGAAATCAACAAAAAGCCAATGGGGACGTTTTTAAACCCCTTCCAGGGCGATCGCCTCAATCGCCGCTTGACCCAGCCTTGCTGATGCGATCGATCAACCAAAGATTGGCCGTCAAATTGCAAAAATGAGCAAACATCCCGTGCGTGTTTCCCAACACCACAAACACATCCAACGCTTGAATAAAGCGACTCGGATCCACAAAACCCAAATTAAACGGACTGCTTTGCATCAATAGCTTATTCGTGAGCTGGCCCGTCACGGCCTCCGCCCCCACCAGGGCCAACCCCAAACCAAACAGATTAATCAAAACCCCCAGCCGGAGCCGCTTGAGGGTGTCTGCCTTGGATGGTCGGGCGTTTTTCGGGGCCTGGAGCCGCCGCGCATGTTGCGTGTTGGTGAAGGTGTAATAGATGCTGGCCAGCAAAGTCAGCATCGCCACCACGGCCACCGCCAACCCTCCGATCGAACCCGGGCCCGGCCCCACCGGAACTGCGCCGGGCGTGGGGCTGGTGCGCGCAAACAGCATGGGCGTGGTCAGCAACAGCAGAATACTGCCGATCACCCCAAGAAAAATTTGGATCCAAAAGCTGATGGTGCTGGTGCGACCCATCAGGCGGGCAATGCGTTCAACTTGGCTAACCACGGTGGGCTGGGAGCGGACACGACTGATCACCTTAACATGCTCGATCGCGCGGCCCCGAGTCCGATATGCTGATGGGAGCTGGGTTTGTAACTAATTGTTGCAGTTGTTGCCAGAAACGCCACCAGCCCAGCACCTTCCTCATCCCCCATCGCCCCACATCCCGTCACTCGCCATGTCCAACGATGTCGTTGTCTCGTCCACGCTGTTCTTGACGGTGTTGATGTTAATCGGCCTGGTCTTCTTCATCCGCGCTTCCGCCAAAGACCGCACGGAACTGGCTTGCTACATCCCCGAAACCATTCCGGAAACCGAACTGCGCGATCGGCTCCGAGGCTACTTCTCAGGGCGATCGTATCGCTTGGTGAATCGGGATGCAGACAATGATCGCGTCACCTTTGAAGGCCTGGTGGCCGCCAGTCCCACCCTTGCCATTTTCCTCAGCATCCTTGCAGCCGGCGGGTTGCTGTGTCTGGGACTCGTTTTGTCCATGACCATTCCCCAAATCCAGAATGCTGGATTAGCCCTAGTCCTCCTGGCCCCGGCCGCCGGTTGGTTCTATCAACGCAAAGCCCAGCGCACCGAACAAGTGCAATTGCAGCTCGAAACCAACGATCAAGGGGCGATCGCCCGGCTCTGGGTCAAAGCCCACCGCGACGAACTCATCGCTCTCGAAGCGTCCCTCGGCCTCGAACCCACCCGACCCGCCAGCCACTAACCCAATCATGCAAAGCTGGGCCGGTTGCTGGGCAGAGCCAAAGAAACATTTGGGCAACACTCAGCAATCGTTAAGGATGCAATTAACAATCGATTGAAACCCAGTCTAAAAGTCGGCTAACTGACTAATCAGATCACCCCTCCGAAAGGTTGCAGACAATTGCTGCAAAGAGAGAGCAGAAGCTGAATAAAGATGGTGAATTGCATCCTCAATAATTTGCTGATATCAACAAATCTGCGACTTCGTGATGTGATTCAAGAATATAAATTACTTTAGGACAATCCACTTTTCTTAAGTGCCTTCTGCCAAAGTCCTAAAAATGGAGATCGCCCACCTTTAGCATTTGTAAACCCTAACCCTAGTCGAAGCATTTCCGTTAGCCAATAAGAGCCAGATTTGGGGTCACGAAATACTGCACCCTCTATTTCAAGAGACCTGACTTCATCTGTAGTTAGTTCTAGGTCTTCTCGATTGAAGGGTACTTTTTTCTTGCTTGTATCAAGATCTTTCAGCTTTGAAAAAATTGTGTCTAGAGATGGATTCTCTTGCGTAATTTCTCGGATTTTGTTAACCGCACATTTACTGAGTGCATCACGCATTGCGCCAGGGACAAGCACACGATCAAAATATATCTTTTGCTCTCGATACTTAGTATTTTCGTTGGAGCCTTTAGCAGACTCATGCAAAAATCTTACTAAGTCCCGTGATTGAATCTGGATATTGAAATCGCACAAAGCAGCAAGAGCAAATTTCCAAGAAGTAGCTTCCCTAGATTTTGCAGAGCCAACTAGCTTACCCCACAGAAATTCTAATTTTGTGATCAATTCTTGTTGGTTCGTCATTCCTTGAACTGCTTCTGGCTTATCCTCGATCACCTCCGAGACTGAGCAAACCCACAGAACCAGTTGGAGGGCTTCTGTTAACCCCCAGCGCAACGCATAGCGATCATAGCGAGTGCGAAACTGCTCTAAGTTTTGCTTGATGACTAATTTGACAAAATCGGATCGAACAAAAATTAGGACACCAAGAGGACGTGCAGGATACTGACTTAACCATTCAGGCACTGATTGCAGAAGAGACCTCAAAGCTGTTTGCTCTGCTGGATTCTGACCAATCTTTTGGAAAATGTTTTCTAGCCCATCAAACAGCATGATGACTGATTGCTGTTTTTCTAGCAGAGTATTAATTAGGGAGCGGCCAGCACCAGACTCATCGGGATTGAAATCGAGTTGCCATGCCATTAAGTCTAGCCAGCGATCAATCCACTCAGATTCTGTTAAATCTTCCTTCAGCCACTTCTCAATCCACTTTTGAGCATAAAGGTATAGACTTTCTTCTTGAAAAGCACTTGAATGCTCAACTGGTATTGAAGTAGAGAGAGATAACTGATTCAGAGTATGCCTCTTGCACTCAAATACTAGTTGTTTAGCCTGATTATTGAGGCTTATAGAATGTATCGCAATTCCGATTGAACATTGAATGTCAACTTGTGAATTGCTAATTGTTTTTTGAATGAATTTAGACCAGATTTGACAACGAACAATCTGCAAGAACGTATAGGTTTTTCCAGAACCCTTTGAGCCAATCATCACTACAATTGGTGCTTGTTTGGAATAACTAGAGGCAAGATTATTTAACGCATCAGTTGGCAGAAAGCGATCACTTTCTGCATATTCTGCAAAAATCATTTTTCTGGCTGTTTGAGCCAATTTTTGGCGTTGCTCGTTTATATTCGCGCCATTGGATAATTCAGATAAATTAGAGGACGCTGCTAGAACGCTAGCCTTGCCTCGGACAACCTCTAGTAATGTCTCCCAGGATGAATTGTTTAAATTGTTGAATACTGCGAGCAGTGGTTTTAGCTCTGTCCAATGATTGGGTTGAATCTGTAGGCTGTCTGAGTAGTATGTCGGTGTGATCTGGACAACTTCAGTGAGGTTTTCAGCAGCAATAGTAAAGTCATCATCACCACTGAACTCTTCTTGATTAGTATCTCGACTATCAATAAGTTGAGATGCTGCATCTGTCAAAGCTTGTTCTGCTTCTTGTTTGATTGACCCAATTCCTTGCCGATTAATGGGTAATTGAGAAAGAATAACTTGGGGCATTATGTCACATTCTCGAAAACTCGGTGATCGCTCACCAATTAGGCGCAATAAACTACAAGTTCCTAATATTGACTGCTGACTGAGCGTTGTGACAAAGACTCGGTAAATTCGAGGATCGAGCAGGAATGCCGATGAAAGCTCAGTCAACCCAGCTCTCAGATCGATAATGATTGCTCTGACTCCCAAGACTAGACCAAGACGACCAATCAAGTCTGTCAGGCTAAATGGATTCTGACTTCCTCGGATAAAGTGTTGCGGCAGAATTTCTGCAGTGTTTAACTGTCCGATTTGCCGAAAAACAGGCATTACAAAGAGCCGATCAACTCTTTGAGCAGATAGGCGGTTAGCAACTAAGCTAGTCGTTACTTGATATTGATCTGAACTATCTTCATGGGCTAAAGCCAGTAAATCTGCAAAGGAGATCAGTGGCTCGCCCAACAATCCATCGAAAATCCAACTAATGCCTGGTGCTTCTAAGTCTGCATCGATCACCAAAAAGCTATGATCTGCGTTTTTAAATTCATCTAATAGCTTCTCTGAAAATGCCATTGCGTGGGTTGTTCTCCCAACACCACCTTTAAAGGAGTGAAAAGCGAAGATCGGTGGATATTGTTCATCCAGAGGCGGAGGAGCCTCGGGTTGATCTAGACTCTTTGCGTCAACTGCCAGAATAGTTGAAGGGCGTGATAACTGTGGCGTTAATTGGTTTTTAGATAACTGTTCATCATCGTCTTCTTCTAGGAAAATAGGTAGATTACGCGGTGATTCGACTAAAGACTCTAGACGAATCATTAGCTGATCATCAGTTGTCTTAACTAGGCGAGCTTCAAATAACTGCTCCAGCCAGGTTTGAATTGCACTGTTACTACCGGACCTGATGCCTAAATTAAGGCTACTACGAGATGCATTAGCCCAAAGTAAATCGGACGGCCAACGCTGGTTTGGATCTTTTCCAGCATGAATTTTGAGAAATACATCCTCGACATCAACCCATGTATATAGACGCGATCCTGATGGCAGCATAGTTAATAATCAATCTTATCTAATCTGACTGTGAAGGTACTGCAAGATTTTGGCTAGCCAATCAACTAGGGTCTGTCGAGAATTTGCGCAGCTTGAATTTGTATCAGGTAAAAAGTCAATCCCGTAACGCAAGGCTTCATGTGCATCTTTCACTGATATAGTCTTCCGATCTCCCTCAAGCGAGATGTATGGCTTAGGTGAAGATAGCCCACCTAAATCATGGACTGAAATGCCCAGAAACTTGATGATGCTAGGTAGATCATGAGTTAGCACGGGATGCTTCTTTCGATCCTGAATTTGATTCGTATTGCTCAGGTTTTCTCGCTGCATCACTAGGTATTTGAGTCCACACTCTGCGGCATAGAAGCGAATAAGATCTAGTGATGGATGATTGGAATTAGCGCAGGACTTGAGGCACTTGACATGTGTTTTGTATGCGTGCCTCAAGTTTTGACTGGATACATTCAGCATAGCGTTGCAGTCAGTACTACACCACAAAATTCACCAGCTTGCCAGGGACGACGATCGCCTTTTTCACCTCCTGACCGGCAATGTGCTTTTGGGCCACATCGCTGTTGAGGGCGAGCTGTTCTAGGGTGTCCTTGTCAGTGCCTGCCGGAACTTGAATCGTGCCGCGCGTTTTGCCCTTGATTTGAATCACGATCGTCACCTCATCGGCCACCAACGCGGATTCATCCAAAGCGGGCCAAGTCGCCGCATGAACCGAGCCGGACTGCCCGATCGCCCCCCACAATTCTTCGGTTAAATGGGGTGCAAAGGGAGCCAGCAACAACACCAGGGTTTGAATCCCTTCCGCAAAAACCGGCGTGGTTTTGTTGGCGTAATCATTGAGCGCATTACTGAGCTTCATCAACTCAGAAATGGCCGTGTTCAATTGATAGTCTTCGGCCAAATCTTCCGACACTTCCTTGATGGCGGTGTGGATGGCGCGGCGCAGGTCTTTTTCGGCTTTTGGATCGGGGGCGATCGCCTCGCCGGCCTGGGCTTCCAGGGAGTTGCTGACCAACCGCCACACGCGATTCAGGAAGCGGAATTGCCCTTCCACATCCGCATCGTCCCACTCCAAATCCTTCTCCGGCGGCGCTTTGAACAGCACAAACATTCGCGACGTATCCGCGCCATATTTCGCGAGTACGCCCTCGGGATCAACACCGTTGTATTTGGACTTGGACATTTTTTCGTAGACCGACACCAGCGGATCGCCTGTGGCCGGGTCTTTCGGCTGGCTGGGATCGCTGAAATCCACATCGGCCGGGGCGATGTATTTGCCCGTGGTCGGGTTTTTGTAGGCCATGGCTTGCACCATGCCTTGGGTCAGCAGGCGGCTGAAGGGTTCATCGAAGTTCAGCAAGCCGCGATCGCGCAGCACTTTCGTGAAAAAGCGCGAGTAGAGCAGGTGCAAAATCGCGTGCTCAATGCCGCCCACGTATTGATCGACTGGGGCCCAAGCGTTGGTCTTGGCCGGGTCGAAGGCGGCGGACTCGTTGCGCGCGTCGGGATAGCGCAGGAAATACCAGGAGGAATCGATGAAGGTGTCCATGGTGTCCGTTTCCCGCTTGGCTGGTGTGCCACAGGTGGGACAAGGCACGTTCACCCAGTCGTCCAGCTTGGCCAGGGGCGAGGGGCCGCGCCCGGAAAACTGCACATTGCTGGGCAATTCCACCGGCAATTGGTCGTCGGGTACGGGCACTGCGCCACAGTTGGGGCAATGGACGATCGGGATCGGCACACCCCAATAGCGCTGGCGGGAAATCAGCCAATCCCGCAGCCGGTATTGCACCTTCGCTTTGCCCCAGCCTTGGGCCTCAGCAAATTCGGTGATTTTGGCCTTGGCTTCGGGGGAAGGCGTGCCGTCGAATTGCCCCGAGTTCACCAATACGCCCGTTTCCGTATAGGCCGCCGTCAGATCAGCGGCATCGGCTGACGCGCCTGCTTCCGGCACAATCACCACCTTCAGGGGCAAGCCGTTGTTTTTGGCGAATTGGAAATCCCGCTGATCATGGGTGGGCACGCCCATCACCGCACCCGTGCCGTATTCGTAGAGCACGTAATCGGCAATCCAAATCGGAATTTCTTCACCGGTAAAGGGGTTCAGCGCCGTGCCGCCCGTGGGGATGCCGCGCTTGGGTTTGTCGTCGGCGGTGCGATCAATCTCGCTTTGGGCGGAAATTTCCTGTACGAAGGCTGCCACGGCTGACTGGCGATCAGCCGTCGTCACTTGGGCCACCAAGGGATGCTCGGGAGCCAACACCACGTAGGTCACGCCATAGACCGTATCGGGGCGGGTGGTGAAGACAGTGATTTTGGTGTCGGCCAGGGCGGCATTGCCGACGATCGGGAAGTCCAGCAAGGCTCCGGTGGATTTGCCGATCCAGTTAGCCTGCATGGTTTTCACCCGCTCGGGCCAGCCGGTTAGCTTGTCCAAATCCGTCAGCAATTGTTCGGCGTAGTCGGTGATTTTGAAGAACCACTGACGCAGCAACCGTTTTTCGACCAACGCGCCCGATCGCCAGGATTTGCCCTCGCTGTCCACCTGTTCGTTGGCCAAAACGGTTTGGTCGATCGGGTCCCAATTCACCGTGGCTTCCTTTTGATAAGCCAGCCCGGCGGCGAAAAATTGCAGGAAAATCCACTGCGTCCAGCGGTAATAGTCCGGGCGGCAGGTGGCCACTTCGCGCTCCCAGTCGTAGGAGAGGCCCAAGCGCTGAAGCTGGCCCTTCATTTGGGCGATGTTTTGCTCCGTCCAAACGGCGGGATGCACGCCCCGATCGATCGCCGCGTTCTCAGCGGGCAAGCCAAAGGCATCCCAGCCCATCGGGTGCAACACCTGGTAGCCCTGCATCCGTCGCACCCGGGCGATCGCATCGGTGATCGAATAGTTGCGGACATGGCCCATGTGCAAATTCCCTGAGGGGTAGGGGAACATGGACAGGGCGTAAAACTTTTTGTGCTCCTGGGAGCGATCGGCTAGGTCAGGCGTGCGATCGGCGTTTTGCTCGGCCCAAACGGCTTGCCACTTTGCTTCGATTTCGTTGGGGTTATAGCGAGCGTCCACGGCGATCGATCCTCCTGGGGGCAACGGTTGGCGATTCTATACTGTATCGCAACTCACTGGCCTCACCAGTTTCAACCTGCTGTCTCTGGGGGGCGGTGCTATGATCACTAATAATTCACGATGCATAGATTGGTTTCAAACCGTTAAAAACTATGGAAGCTAATCTTGTTCCCTCAGAAACAGCATCAGATGATCAAGTTCTAGAAGAAACTTCCGAAGCTAAATCTGCCAGCTCAAATGGAAACTCAGAAGCTGACATAGAAGGTGATGTTGATGATGGAGTTCCTCCTGTCTACTATTCAATTAGTAGCTATGGTGCAGATTTTGATGTTTATGGATTAATTAAAAGACTAGAACGGGGCGAGATCATCATTCCTGATTTTCAGCGATCTTATTCTTGGAAAATTGAACAAGCTTCTCGGCTGATAGAATCTTTTTTGCTGGGAATTCCCGTTCCCGGAATATTCTTAGTACGAGAAAATGAAACCAATAAACTGATCGTCATGGATGGTCGGCAACGATTAAAAAGCTTACAGTGCTTTTACAGTGGTCAGTTTCCTGAAAAACCAGGATCTGACCAATATATCGACTTTGTACTCTCGGGTAGAATTGCCCCACAGTTTATTGGTAAGTCCTATAAAACTCTGAGTGCCAGTGATCAGCGAAAACTCGATGATTCGATAATTTCTACCACCATTATTCGAGAAGATTCATCCATGCCAGAGGAAGGCAGTAAGCAGACTGTTACATATTATATTTTTGAGCGTCTCAATACTGGAGAAAATCAACCCTTTCCTCAAGAAATTCGAGCTGCTATTTATCATGGAAGATTGAACGATCTACTATCTAATTTGAATGCCCATGAGCAGTGGCAAAAAATTTTCCAAGGTAGAAAGTCAATAAAGTCCCCGAATTTTAGTCAGGGCATGAAGGATCAAGAACTGATTTTGCGTTTTTTAGCACTGTACTTCGAGCTATGTAAGTACAAGGGTGGAATGAAAGAATTTCTAAATATTTTTATGAAAGAAAATCGTTCTCTTGATCAAAACTATACTGATGTGCAGATGCGATTAGTATTTGAAAAAACAGTTGACTTGGTATATGTCTGTATAGGAGAAAAAGCTTTTCGTCCCCGACGTGGACTCCACGTTGCTGTGTTTGATGCAGTAATGGTTGCGCTAGCCAAGCGATTGGATCAAAAGCCAGTTCAGGATCTTGTGGCGCTAAAAGAAGCTTATGATCAGTTGCTGGTTAGCGAAGAGTTTCGACGAGTCAGCATCGATTCTGAAAAAGTGACCGATACTGAAGAGGTTCATAAGCGAATTGACCTGGCAACCCTGGCTTTTGAGACTGTGCCCTAGTGATCATGGCTTCATCATCTCTACGGAATTTTTATCAAAATAAAAGTCGAATTGATTCATCAATCAAACGAGCTAAGTCAGTAGAGGATATGCAGATTCAAAGTGACCTTGCTCGTTATATATGTATTCGCATTGCAGGATTGATTGAGACGACAGTTAGAGATTTTTACACTGAGTATGCAGAATCAAAATCGACTCAAAATGTAGCCAAATATGTTGGCCATAAACTTGAGAAGTTTCAAAATCCTGACATGAATAAATTAAAGATGCTAGCAACAGAATTTAGTGAAAGTTGGGGTCAGGAATTAGAAGAATTAGAAGAAATAGATCGATTGGCAGTTACCAGTATCGTAAAAACTAGGCATAGCATTGCTCATGGCGGTGATACTAGTATCAGTTTAGCAATAGTTGAAGCTTATTATAAGCGGGTACTAAAGGTTCTACTAGTTATTCAAAACCAATGTGATATCACTGAAGGCTGAATTGATGCTTGGGGTTGGTAGCTTTGCAATCAATAGGATTATTAATATGTCTTCTTCCAGTTCTTCTCTTACTCAATCTATTCACGATCGCCCTCTTGAGCATCCCGCTTGCACTGATGCAGAATTTATGGCGTTGGGACGGGATGGTCATCGTCATGAATGGGTTAACGGACAGCTAATTGATATGGGTAATTCTGGTGCCAAGCATGGGTATTTAGCGATTATTTTGAGTGCGGCTTTGTTTACGGTGGTGGCGGCTCAAAAGTTGGGCGCGTTGTTTGATTCCAGCACTGCCTTCAAGATGAAAAATGGCAACAAGCGATCGCCCGACATTTCTTTCTTTGCCAAGGAGCGGCTTCAGGGATTGGATGACTTACCGATCGGGTTCTTGGAGGGTGCGCCGGATCTGGTGGTTGAAATTCTCTCGCCGACCAATACGATCGAGGAAATTGACGAGAAGCTCATTGAATATTTTGAAAATGGTGCTCGGCTGATCTGGGTGATTAATCCGCGTCAAAATCATGTGTTGGTGTATCGATCGGCAACAGAACCCGATCGCCTGTTGAAATTGACCGATCAATTAGACGGCGAAGAAATCATCCCTGGGTTTTCGTTATCTGTTTCTCAGCTTTTTCAGTCCCGTTCTTTTTAGAGCCGATGACTATTTTAGTGGCCGGTAATTTATCTGCTTAGCGCCAGGGAATGGATTGGGTTTGGACTTTAAACCAAGCCCAGGTCGGCCGCCACTCGGTGAGCACAGGCGAACCCGGAGAAAGCCACCGCGTTGAGGCCTTGGCCAGGAAAAGTGCTGTCGCCCACGCAATAGAGATTTTTAACGGCGGTGCGGTTAAAGGGCATGGTGAGCAAGCCGGGAAGCTTGCGCCGGGGGATCGGCCCATAGGAACCATCCACTCGGCCCAGGAAGCGGCGGTGGGTGCGCGGAGTGCCAATTTCGATGTAGTCGATCGCCGCGTCTAACTGGGGAATAATCGGGGCGAGGCGATCGCACAGTTCCTGTGCTCTTTGTTCCTTTTGAGCTTGGTAGTCTTCGGGGCTGAGATTGAGCCAGTCGCTGATCCAGCAAGGGGTAAACACATGCAGGATGTGGTGATTGAGCGGGGCCAAGTCTGGATCAAGCAGGGTGGGAATTGACACAAATACCGTGCCGTAGGCGGCTTCCATCTGTTCCCAATCCTTGACTAGGATGTGGTGGCAGTCTGTGCCAGCGGGCAGGGCATCGGCGCGCACACCCATGTGGACGCTGAGGAAGCTGGGGGATTTTTGATAGCGCTCTTGCCAACGATCTTCGTCCAGGGGTTGATCCCGATCGAGCAGTTGGCCGAAGGTATCCCAGCGGGTGGCGTTGGAAATCACCCGTTTGGCCCGCAACAGTTCGCCCGAAGCGAGCTTCACACCCACGGCGCGGCCCCCTTCCGTCACAATTTGGGTCACCCGTGCTTTGTATTGAATTCGGCCGCCGTGGGTTTCCAGCCCATCCACCAGCTTTTGGGCAATTTGACCCACGCCGCCTTTGGGATAGTTAATGCCGCCGTAGTGGCGATCGCTGAAAACCATGCCTGCGTTGATAGCTGGGGTGAGATCCGCCGGAACCACTGACCAGCAGTAGCATTCGATATCAATGAATTTCAGTAGTTCCGGATCGCTGATGTAGCGTCGGGCGATCGCCCCGACATTTTGGGGTAAATATTTCACCAAGCCCAAACAGGCCAAGGGATTTTGGAAAAAGACCCGCATGAGGTAGCGCAGTTCTTCGAGCGACAGCAGCTCCATCGCATTCAGACAGTTAAAGATGGTCCAGCACTCGTCATAAAACTGGCGAATGCCTTGGCGCTCGTGGGGGAATCGATCGCCCAGCTCCTGCAAAAACTGTTCGTAGTCCCGATGCACTTTCACTTCCAACTGGTTGGGAAGGTGATAGTGAATTTGCACGGGGTCAGGAATGGTTTCGATCGTTTGGCCCACCGCTGCCAGAGCGCGGGTTAGCAAGTTGGTTGTGCCCTGTTGCCCAAAGCCAAAAATCATCGATGCGCCCACGTCGAAGCGGTAGCCCTCGCGCTCAAAATAGCCAGCGCTGCCGCCAGGGATGAGGTAGCGCTCTAACACCAGCACCTTGGCTCCCTTAGCGGCCAATTGGGTGGCCGTGACCAATCCGCCAATGCCGGAACCAATGACGATCGCATCCCAATCACGGGGCAATGGGTCGGTTTGCATGGCGGTGGTGGTCGGGGCGATCGAGGGCTTATCCACGGCGGTCATGGCGACGGAAAGGGCGAAACAGCAACGGCAAGGCCCAGGGGCGCGGCCATGTTTGAGTGTAGCGTTCTCGTTGCGCGGCTCCAACCCGATCGCCCAGAGATGCCGCTGCTGCTGGTTTTCTCGGGTCGATCGGGCAATAGGTTCAAAGCAATCACCCAAAGCGATCCATTACCCAAAGTGATTAATCACCCAATCCATTACCCAACGTGAATGCTCTGCTGAATTGCTGGGCGTTCAAGGATTCTGGTCATTCAACACCGGAGGCCGATCGGGGCGTTGCCTCTGGGGCATTGTGGAGTCGATTGTGGTTGGGGTGTGCCAACGGCTTTTCAGGATTTATTGCAAGAGTTTGTCGATCAAGGTGGAACCTGAATCGCCGGGCTGGGCTGAAGTGGCGGGGGCGATCGGGTCTCGGTCTTAACCGGAAAATAACCAAAAAAAAAGGACTAATCCGCAATTGCAGACTAGCCCCACCCGCCGTTTACTAGAGAGAAGAACACGCTCAATACAATAGCGGCTACTAGGAATCTTTGTCAACTCTCTTGCAAGATATTCTCATTAGAATTCTTTTCTGACCCCATGCATCCCCCGATCGCCCTGCAATCGCCCCACCACCGATCCTTGCTGGGTGTTGCTTGTATCGATCTCGTATCGATCTCGCGCAATCCAACCAGTACCCGGCAAGCCCGTCCCAACAACCGGGTAAAATCAACCTGAATCTGCCCGTCATCCTAAAATTTCCAGTCGCCGAATTGCGGCCCTTGGCCGTTGTCGGCAGCTTCAGGCCAGGTTGATGGCTCCTTAAACCTTTCCCTTCGCTCTTCCCATGCCGTTGCAACTTCGCGTTTACGTGCCACCCCATGCCCTCATTCAGCATTGGCTGGGTGTGGTGCGCGATGCCCAAACGCCGCCGACTTTGTTTCGCAGTGCGCTGACGGAGTTGGGGCGTTGGCTGGCCTATGAAGCGGTGCGCGAATGGTTGCCCACGGAAACGGCAGAGGTGGAAACGCCTTTGGGAACTTGTCCGGCAACGTTTATTTCGCCCGCCACTCCGATGGCTGTGGTGCCAATTTTGCGAGCAGGGTTGGCGTTGATGGAAGGGATTTTGCCCGTAGTGCCCTTGGCCAGTGTTTATCACTTGGGTTTGGTGCGCAATGAAGAAACCCTGGAGCCATCCTGCTATCTCAATCGGTTACCGGCCCAGTTTCCGGCGGAGGCGCGGGTGCTGATCTCAGAGCCGATGTTGGCAACGGGTGGGTCGATCGAGGCGGCCATGAAGGAATTGACCCAACGGGGCCTCACGCCGGAGCAAATTCGGATTATTTCGATCGTGGCGGCTCCTCCGGCCTTGCAACGTCTGAATCAGCAATTCCCAGGCTTGGTGATTTACACGGCGGCGATCGATGAGTCCGTGAATGATCATGGCTGGATTGTGCCTGGGTTGGGCGATGCGGGCGATCGCGCCTTTGGAACCTTCTAGAGCGGTTTTCTTAGGGGGGTTTTCAGGGGTTTTCGTCGCTTCAGCATCGGTCTCTGCCTTGTCTCATCGATCGCCTTGATTAGTTTGATGGGTCTGATCAACTTGCCGATCGCGATGAAGGCCATTCCCCGGATCATCATTCCCAGCATTACTTTCTGAGCACAAGTCTGAGCACAAGCAACATTCTCAACGCAGGACGAGTTATGGCAAATCGAGAGGGTTTTGGTAGTGGATTTTTTTGGGGGGCCCTGTTGGGGCTGTCTCTTATA
>NZ_LIRO01000060.1:0-26639 GCF_002742025.1 Limnothrix sp. PR1529 | reverse complement strand
CCACCATTGCCGCCCAACCCCTGAGCGCCCCCGCCAGCAACACCACCCCAGACAGCAACGGCGGAACCCAGCCCGGAGCCGCCGCCACCCCCATTCCCGCCAGCAGCCCCAGCGGCAACCCTGACACCAGCTCCAACCTGCCCGCTCCGGAAACCGGCAGCGACAGCCCAAACAGCACCGCCGCCAGTTCCGGGCCCGTCATCGCCACCATCCCCATCATCCGGCGGGTCAGTGGCATTCCCGTCATTGAAGTGACCTTCAACGGGCGCAAGTTCCCCATGATGTTGGACACCGGAGCCAGCGCCACCGTGATCACCAGCAAAATGCTGTCAACCCTCGGCATTCGGCCCCACGACAAAATCTTGGTTTCCACCCCGAGCGATCGCCGCGTCACCATGGACTTGGCCCGCGTTGACACCGTGCAAGTGGAAGGCCTGTCGGTCAGCAACCTGGAAGTGGGCGTTGCGCCGGCCTTGGAAATTGGGTTATTGGGTCAAAACTTTTTCGGTGGCTATGACCTGATCATTCGGGGCAATCAAATCGAGTTCCACAGTCGCGGCTAAAAGACTCAAAAAGCAACAAAGACAAGGGGCTTCAGCCCCTTGTCCAGGATCATGGGGTTGAGCAGATTCACATATCTCAGCCCCAACGAATCAAGTTTTCATGAATCGAATTTGAGGACGCGCCCCAATCTCGCGAGTGGCGAGGGTTAGTCAACGATCCTATTCGTACCTATTCGTACAGCCACTTGCTGATCGTCGGAGACCAGTTGGCCAGCTCCTCATCCTTGAACCACAAGGCGATTTCACGTTGGGCCGTTTCCACTGCGTCAGAACCATGGATCAGGTTGCGGCCAATGTTGACCCCAAAGTCACCCCGGATCGTGCCTGGATTGGCGGTCAGGGGGTTGGTGGCCCCAATGATTTGGCGGGCCGATGCCACCACGCCGTCACCTTCCCACACCATCGCCACCACGGGGCCGGAGGTAATGAATTCCACCAAACCAGCAAAGAAGGGGCGCTCGCGGTGTACCGAGTAGTGCTCTTCGGCTAGCTCGCGGCTCACGTTCAGCAGCTTGAGACCCACGAGGGTGAAGCCTTTGACTTCAAAACGCTTGATGATTTCACCAATCAGACCGCGCTGCACGCCATCGGGTTTGATGGCAATAAACGTACGTTCCACGACTTGCACTCCTCAAGAAAGGGAAAAATAATAGGGGCGGGAAATTTTTGCCCTTCTAATAGTGCAAAAAAATGGGCCAGTTTGGTCAGGATCGATCGCCGGGACTGTCGATTAGGGCTTCACGGTTGACTTCACCGGTCGTTCTAGGACTGCGGGGCTATAACCAAAAGTTAACCAAATCCTTACCCCACCGGGATTGCCGCCCTTTTGATTGGAATTAGGATACACTGAGAAGCTGGTTTATCTTAGTCCGGTTCTTGCCGGTCAATATCAATCAAGCAGACCCGCTGCTAGCTGGACTGTCGTCTGGAGGTTGACGAAAAATGGGGATCGATTTGACGGTCGAGACTGCCACGGCGGAATCGACGATCGCCCAGGCCGAAAGTCCAATGGTGGACGGGTCGGTTACTGCAAAGGCAGCGGAAGCAACAGCCCGCAGTGACCGGGGCGGACGACGCAAGCGCGGAATGCGGGCCGATGCACGCACGGCAATTCAGGGTTTAACGGAATTGGCACAAAAAACAAATAGCGTGACCGGGGAACGTCCCTGGACGATCGAGGACAGCGAAGCCACCTATCGCATTCGGGCATGGGGTGAGCCGTATTTTTCGATTAATGCGGCGGGTCACGTGACGGTTTCGCCAAAAGCGGAGCGCGGCGGGGCGATCGACCTGCATGAACTCGTTGAAGCGCTCAAGCAGCGAAATTTGGGTCTGCCTCTGTTGATTCGGTTCACGGATATTTTGGCCGATCGCATTGAACGGCTCACGGCGGTTTTTGCGAAGGCGATCGCCAAGTACAAATATGCCGGGGGCTATAAGGGTGTGTTCCCCGTCAAGTGCAACCAGCAGCGCCACTTGATTGAAGACCTGGTGGAATTTGGCCAGCCCTATCAATTTGGCCTGGAGGCCGGGTCAAAGCCAGAATTGATGATCGCCCTGGCGATGTTGACCACCCCGGGAGCCATGCTGATTTGCAATGGCTACAAGGATCGGGAATATATCGAAACGGCGATCCTGGCCCAGCGCTTGGGCAAAACGCCCGTAATTGTGCTGGAGCAGGTGGAAGAGGTGAAACTTGCCATCTCCGCCAGTCAACGGTTAGGCATCAAGCCAATTTTGGGTGTCCGGGCCAAGCTGAATGCCAAGGGCGTAGGCCGCTGGGGAGATTCGGCGGGCGATCGGGCAAAATTTGGCCTGACGATTCCGGAAATTCTGGGCGCGGTGGATCAACTACGCCAAGCGGATATGCTCGACTGTTTGCAGTTGCTGCATTTCCACATCGGTTCTCAGATTTCCTCAATCAGTGTGATTAAGGATGCGATCCGCGAAGCCAGCCAGATTTATGTGGAACTGCATGAACTGGGCGCGGGGATGCAATACCTGGATGTGGGAGGCGGCTTGGGAATCGACTATGACGGTTCCAAGACGAATTTCCACGCTTCCACCAATTACACGCTGCAAAATTACGCCGATGACATTGTGGCGGCGGTGAATGATACCTGTTCGTCGCGAGGGGTGAAGGTTCCCACCCTGATTAGCGAGAGCGGGCGGGCGGTGGCTTCGCACCAGTCGGTGTTGGTGTTTGATGTGTTGAGTGTGAGCCAAATGGCTTTCACGGAGCCGCAACCCTCGGAACCGGAAGACCACGCAGCCCTCAAGAGCCTTTACGAAACCTATTCGTTGATCGATCGGGACAACTATCAAGAGATGTTCCACGATGCAACGCAAACCCGGGATGAGGCCTTGAGTCTGTTTAGTTTTGGTTATTTGAGCCTGACCGATCGCGCCAAAATTGAGCGGTTGTATTGGGCTTGTTGCACCAAGATTCGGGAAATTGTCCGTAAGGAAGATTACGTGCCCGATGATTTGGAATACCTAGAACAGATGATGTCGTCGATCTACTACATCAATATGTCGGTGTTCCAGTCGGCCCCGGATACTTGGGCGATCGGGCAGCTTTTCCCGATCGCGCCGATCCACCGCCTCGATGAAGAACCCACCGAGCGGGGAATTTTGGCCGATCTCACCTGCGACAGCGACGGCAAAATCGACCAATTCATCGATTTGCGCGACGTGAAAAACGTGTTGGAACTGCACGCCCTGAAGCCGGTTGATCCCAGCCAACAGGAAGCCTATGGCGATCGGGAATATGAACCCTACTACCTCGGTATGTTCCTGAATGGCGCTTATCAGGAAATTATGGGCAGCCTGCACAATCTGTTTGGCGACACCAACACGGTTCATATCCACCTCACCCCCAAGGGCTACCGGATTGAGCATGTGGTGAAGGGCGACACCATGAAGGAAGCCCTCAGCTACGTGCAATACGAGCCGGATGATTTGGTGGAAAGTATTCGTCGCCAGGCAGAGCAGGCCATGCAGGAAAAACACATTTCCTTGCGGGAGTCGCAACTGTTGCTACAAAACTATGAGCGCAGCCTTCAGGGTTATACCTACCTCGCGCCTTAGGCTGATCAGCGTTCGCAGGGGTGGCCTTGCCGGGAGCTGACCTCGATCGGGTGTTGGCTTTCTGGCTCATGCCCTGTGAGTGCCCCTGGTTCGCGTGAGTCAGGACGGTGCTGATCAAATCAAACAGTGGCCAAGCGGCTTGTACTGCTGCTTGGCCACTGTTCTGTTCGGAAATTTCAGCCGGAAACCTTGGCCGAAGTTGCTAGGCCGCTTCGCAGACGATCGGGCCCATTTGCGATCGAGCAATCACCATTTCGCCATGGCCAGGAATCCACACCGTCCAGGCTTCATCCTCATGCTCACAAAGCAACAGCGCCCGATCGTGGCAAGCATCATTGGGCAACCAGAGCAGATCAACCCAGCAGCGCTCCTGAGGGCGGGCAAGGTTGGCTGCGGCCGTCCAGGTTGTGGGGCTGTAGGAACGGGTGACGCGATCGCTCAGTTGCATGGCCTCAACTCCTTTGGACATCAACGCCCAGCTTAAAAGACCAGTCTTTTTCTGTATCTAATTCTGTATCTAAAGCTACGGAATGATCATCAAGCCTGTCAATGTTCCGTTGAAGAACGTTACAGATTCACGCACGATCGCCTGCTTTCCTGTCGATCCCTAACGGGCTGCCCCCACCAGGGAAAAGGCCGCCCAATTCACCGGATCCGGGTGACGCTGTTGGGTATCCAGCATGGCCGCCCGCAAGGCCGCTGCCCGATCGCCCGATTTTAAAAATTCCCGGTAGAACGTCAACATCAATTCCGACGTGGGCTGATCTGGCACTGCCCAGAGGGAAACAACCGTGCTGGGTGCGCCCGCCACAATGAACGCCCGCGACAGCCCGATCGCCCCATCGCTGGTGAGTCGGCCCCGCCCCGTATCGCAGGCACTCAGCACCACCAACTGCGCCTTCAGTTTCAGGTTCAAGATTTCCTCAGTGGTCAGAAATCCGTCTTGGTCATCCCCTTCCGGATTGGGGCTGGGAGCCAAAGCCAAAGCCCCCGGAACCGCCGGAATGACCCCCTCACCAAAGTAGTCATCCAGCAGGCCATGGGTGGCAAGGTGAATAATTTGGGATTCTTCCATTCGGGCGGTGACGGCGGTTTCGGTGGCCGCTGCGCCTTCCAGGGGTTGAGTGTTCAGCAATTGGGCGATCGCCCGGGCCTCCAAGCTGGCTCCCGGTAAGGGGGCCAAGGAGCGCTCCTGGTCGCCCAAGTTGCGATCGGGAATTTGGGGCATGGTTGGGTTACCCACCACCAAAGCCGGGCCACGCAGGGGTTGGGGTTGTCCCGCCGAGAGCGGGGGCAGTTGGCTGCTGGCTAGGGCCAACACACGAATGGAGGGAGAGACCGACAGGGTGTGATTTTGGATCAGGTATTGGCCATCGGCATCGCGCAGGGCCGCAAAGGGCACCAAAAACAGCGTGCCTTGGGGGATAAACACCACCCGATCGCTCGGCTGCTTGGGCAATAGATCGGCGATCGGCTCAATCAACAGGCTGTGGAGTTGGCGCAGGCTGGGCAATTGTTGAAAGGTCACCTTGCTGCGGCTGCGGCCCACCAGATCATTCAAGGGAACCGGATGAGGCTGGTTTTCGGCCTGGGGTAACTGGCCGCGCCGAAAGTGAATTTGTCCCTCGGGCGACACCACCCAAATATTCACCTGGTTCGGCGGCGGCGGGTTGAGGGCGCTGGTTTGGGGCTTGGCAGTGGTTAATTGGCAAGACTTGCTGTAGATGCTGCAATAGGTCGTGCTGTCCTCTTGCTGAACCGCGTAGATCACCAGGGTGGCCCGCTGCGATCGGGCTGTGGCCTGGATGCTTTCCACCGACACAGCGGCATCAGGGTTCGACAAACGACCTTGGGCGGCCAATTTCCCCATCATCAAGTCCAAAAACACGCGCGATCGCCCCTGCTCTGACACCACTAGGGCCTGTTCCGGGCTGTTTTGAGCCAAGTACACATCCTGAAGCCGTTGATTGACTTGAGTTTGCAGCTCAATAAAGCCCACTTTGAAATAATCTTCCCCAATGAAGGTTTTCACCAGCTCATCCCAACCCTCGCTCGCTTGGGTGAGGACGCTGGCGGCTCGGTTCAGGTCACCGGATTGGTGTAGGGCCAAGCCCAGGTCACTGAGCACTTCCACTTGGCCCCGTCGATCGTTCACCGTTTGGGCAATTTTCAGCGCCGCTTCATAGGATTTGATGGCCGCGCCCCAGTTGCCTTGGGCCGCTTGGGCCAGGCCGATCGAGCGTTGGGCCGCATATTTCAATCGGGGACTGGGGGCGATCGCCCAGGCCTGTTCCGCCGCTGCGATCGCCGCCGCAAAGTTGCCTTGGTTCAAGTCAAGGGCGCTGCTCAGTTGCCAAAACTCCGGCTCCCACAGGCGATTGCTGACCCCCTTCAGGTTTTGGCGGGCTTCGCTCAGGTAGCGGCGAGCTTGGGCATAGTCTCCCGCACCGATCAGGCCCTGCACCATGGTGATCAAGGCCCCTAAACGCCGAACAGGCGTGGCCGTTTGCAGCGGATCGTTGAGCACCTCCAAACTGTCGATCATGCCGGTGGCATAGTCGCCAATGGCGATCGCCCCCTTGGCCCGATCGATCAAAGCTGCATGGTAAAAGGGCCCACCAGCGGAAGCCTGTAACCGTTGTTGATAAAACTCCAGGGCTTTCAGATAATCCGCCCGTTCGTAGTGAACATTGCCAATGATTCCCAAGGCCACCGATTCAGCACTGGCCGATCGCTCCTGCCGCGCCAGATTCAGCGCCTGGAATCCCCAATCGATCGCCTGATCCAGTTGCCCCCGCTGAAAGTTGACCAAGGCCAACTGAGCCATGGCCGCCGCCGCGCCCGCCCCATCCCGATCGCGCCGATAAATTCCCAGGGCCTGTTCCCAGGTGGCCTGCGCTTCCGGCAACTGACCTTGGCTAAACAGGCTCACCCCCTGCTCCAACAGGCGATTACCCTCCGCCGAGTCCTGTTGCTCCTGAATCAGAATCGCCGGCCCCGCCTTGGGCAGTGGGCCGCTGTAGCCAATCACCCCCGCCATTTCGGCCCCGTCGATGTTGGCTCCGTCCAGCTTGGCCCCGGTCAGATTCGCCTGATTCAAGTCAGCCCCAAACAGAATCGCCCCCGTAAGGTCGGCATTGGTCAAATTGGCCCGGTTTAGCTCCGCCCAGGACAAATCGGCCCCCATCAACTGGGCCCCCGTCAGGTTCGACCCGTTGAAATTGACGCGGGACAAATCCACGCCGCTGAGGTCAACCCCCGTCAAATCTGTGCCATCCAGATCGCAATCCTCCAGGGTGGCCGATCGCAAATTCACCCCCTGCAAATTAGCCCTCGACAGGGTGGCATCTTCCAAATTGGCCCCCGTCAAATTGGCTCCGGCAAAGTTAGCATTCCAAGCCAAAACCGACTCCAGATTGGCCCCCGATAAATTTGCGCCCCGCAGATCCGCCCCGCTCAAGTTGCCATAGCTCATCCGTTGGCCGCTGAGATCCGCCCCGGACAGATCGCAGCCCTCGCATTGGTTCGTGGCAAATAGTTGGCGCAAATGCTCAGGATCAAAGGCCCAAGCGCGATCGCCCCCACCCCCCAAACAACTGCCCCACAACAGCAGCACCAGCAACCGATTACCAGAGCGATCGAGCCAAGTTGCCATGGGAGTTGTCCTTGGGTGGGTAAGAGGAGAACTGAGAAACCAGTGATGCGGCAGTGAATCGCAGGCGAGGCTGAAGCGACCCGGCAGAACGATTAGGTCACGCGCAACTCAGCACAGTCTTAATCCAAAAAACAACGGCAATTCAAGACAACACCCCTTGGCCCCAGTCGCACAAACTCAGTTGCCAGCGTTCGTAAAGCGCTGCACCCTAGTGACCCATTCACGGCCCATTAACGGTTGGTGTGATTGGGCATGATGTAGTTTTGTATAAGGTTACACGGTTTTTGTGAAGTACCGAGAATTGGGCCCCAAAACCCATCTAGGATAGCAATAGGTGTTGAATGAAACATGAATCGATCATGATCGATCATGAATTTCTTTCAGGTTTTTCAATTCTTTTTTCGATCTTGATTATTTGATTCCTGTTCATTGGTTTTTTATTGATTACTTCAGCAATTTCTGAACAATAATTTGGCATTCTCAATTGGTGCTCACAATTGATGTTCATAATCAATTTGAATTGCCCACTGATTAGTGCTTAATTACTCGTTGTTTTTTGCTGTTATTTTTCTTTGACTAGCCCTTTGTTGACCCTTCAATCAGCTTTTGAGTTAGAACTGGATTAGTGCTTGATCAGTCCTTAATGAGTTCTGGATCAGTTCTAGAGAGGTTCTGATCAGAGATGGACAAACTAGGAGGTGTCCAGTGGCCATCGCAACCATCAATCCCACAACAGGGCAATGGGTTCAAAGTTTTGAACCCCTCACGGATCAGGCATTAGCCACCAAACTGGAGTTAGCCGATCGCGCCTTTCAGGCTTACCAAACTGTGCCGATCGCCCAACGAGCAGCCTGGTTAAACCAAGTGGCCGATCGCCTGGAAACGGACTGTGAAGCCCTCGCCCGGTTAGCTGTTTTGGAAATGGGAAAACCCCTAACCGCAGCGATCGGGGAGGTGCAAAAATGCGCCGCCGTTTGTCGTTTTTATGCCGATCGAGCAGCCGAATTTTTAGCGGATGAAATAGTTGAAACCGATGCTCACCGCAGCTTTATTCGGTATCAACCCTTGGGCCTCATTTTGGCCGTCATGCCTTGGAACTTTCCCTATTGGCAAGTGTTTCGCTTTGCCGCTCCGGCCCTGATGGCCGGTAACGGGGCCCTGCTGAAACATGCGTCCAACGTGCCGCAGGTGGCCCAAAAGCTAGAGGACTTATTTTTGGCGGGGGGCTTTCCGGCGGGCATCTTCCAAACCTTGCTGATCGGGAGCGATCGGGTGGCGGCCTTGGTGGCGGATCCGCGAGTGGCGGCGGCCACCCTCACCGGCAGCGAAGGGGCAGGCAGCGCCCTGGCGAGCCATTGCGGAACCCACCTCAAAAAAACCCTGCTGGAGTTGGGCGGCAGCGACCCGCTCATCGTCTGCCCCAGTGCTGATTTTGAGCAAGCGGTGGCCACGGCCGTTGCGTCGCGAATGCTGAACAATGGCCAAACCTGCATCGCCGCCAAACGATTCATCACCGTGGGATCGATCGGGCCGGCCTTTGAAGCAGCCATTGCCCAAGCTTTTGCGCAGTTGGTGGTTGGCGATCCGGGCGATCGCGCAACCCAGTTGGGGCCCCTGGCCACGGCCCCAATTCTGGAGGAGTTGGCAGACCAAGTGAACCGGGCGATCGCCGCCGGGGCCCGGGTGGTGGTTGGGGGTGATCGGGCGGCTCTGCTCGATCGTCTGCCGCCCTCCCTGCAAGGCGGCCACTTCTATCCCCCAACTCTGCTGGCGGACTTGCCCCCCAACGCCCCGATCGCCCAAGAGGAATTCTTTGGCCCCGTTGCCCTCCTTTTCCACACCGAAACCCTCGACCAGGCGATCGCCCTAGCCAACAACACACCCTTCGGTTTGGGGGCCAGCATTTGGACTACGGATTCTTCAGAAATTGAGCAAGGAATTCAACAATTACAAGCGGGCGCTGTGTTTGTCAATAGCCTGGTGAAATCGGATCCGCGATTGCCCTTTGGCGGCATCAAACGTTCCGGCTATGGTCGTGAACTCGCTCGTCAGGGCATGTTGGAATTTATGAACGCCAAAACCGTTTGGGTTCACTAGGCATTTGAAAAAATTGAAGAAGACAAGCAGCTTCAGCCCCTTGCTCCCGTGGCGATCGGCCCCTTGCTATGACCCACAGCTACCGCCGTCCTTCAGGAATTGACTCTCAGGAATTGACTCGTTTAAACAACCACCATTGACGATCCCGGAACCTAATCTATGAATACCGCAGAATTATTGGTCAAATGCCTTGAAAACGAAGGCGTGCAATATATTTTTGGACTGCCTGGAGAAGAAAACCTCCATTTGTTAGAAGCGATCAGCCAATCTTCAATTCAATTCATCACCACCCGCCATGAACAGGGAGCTGCTTTCATGGCTGATGTTTATGGTCGATTAACCGGCAAAGCTGGGGTTTGTTTATCCACCTTGGGCCCCGGAGCCACCAACCTGATTACCGGTGTGGCCGATGCCAATTTGGATGGGTCACCGGTCGTGGCGATCGCGGGACAAGTGGGCACCGATCGAATGCACATTGAATCCCATCAATATTTGGATTTGGTGTCAATTTTTGCCCCAATTACCAAATGGAGCAGCCAAGTCGTTCGCCCCAGCAACACCCCGGAAATTATTCGCAAAGCCTTCAAGCGGGCCCAAAGTGAGAAACCCGGCGCTGTTTATATTGATGTGCCCGAAAATATTGCTGCCATGGCCGTGGAAGGCAAACCCTTAGCCACGGATCAAAACGAAAAAACCTTTGCTTCTTTCAGTGCCCTCAATTCAGCAGCAAACCTGATTGCCAAAGCAAAAAATCCCCTGATTCTGGCCGGCAATGGAGCCATTCGGGCCCGGGCCGATCAAGCGGTCACCGAGTTTGCCACCCAATTGCAAATTCCGGTGGTCAACACCTTCATGGGTAAGGGCATTATTCCCTACACTCATCCCTTAGCCCTGTGGACAACGGGACTCCAAAAACGGGACTTTATTACCTGTGCGTTTGAAGCCGCTGATTTGATCATTGCGATCGGCTATGACTTGGTGGAATATTCACCCAAGCGCTGGAATCCTTACGGCTCCATTCCAATTATCCATGTGGGTGCAATGCCCGCTGAAATTGATAGTAGCTACATCCCCCAAGTGGAAGTGGTAGGCGATATTTCTGACTCGTTGTTGGAGCTGTTGCGACGCACCGATCGCTCCCATCAACCAGAACCCTTTGCGGTTCAATTGCGGGCTGAAATTCGTGAAGATTATGAACAATATGCAGGCGATCGAGCATTTCCGATTAAGCCTCAAAAAATTGTTTATGACATTCGGCAAGTGCTGGCCCCCGAAGATATTCTGATCTCCGATGTGGGGGCCCACAAGATGTGGATTGCACGGAATTACCACTGCGATCGCCCCAATACTTGCCTCATTTCCAATGGGTTTGCAGCCATGGGCATCGCAATTCCGGGAGCCGTGGCCGCCAAACTGGTGCATCCCGATCGCAAGGTTTTGGCCGTGACTGGTGATGGTGGATTTTTGATGAATTGCCAGGAATTAGAAACCGCCCTGCGCATTGGCACTCCCTTTGTCACGTTGGTTTTCAATGACAGTGGCTACGGACTCATTGAGTGGAAACAACAGGATGCCTTTGGGCGATCGCGCTACATCAAATTTGGCAATCCTGATTTTGTGAAATTTGCCGAAAGTATGGGCTTAAAAGGCTATCGGGTGGAGTCCAATGAAGACTTAATGCCGATTTTGAAACAGGCCTTGGCGGATTCTGTACCTGCTGTGATTGATTGCCCCGTGGACTATCAGGAGAATTTCAAGTTTTCGCAAAAATCCGGCAATTTACATTGCTCGATCTAACCTGCAATTTCGTCTTCACTCTTTGACTGAATCTTTAACTCAAGGCAATCACCATGATCGGAATCTAGGATGCGGTCAACCAATGATTCAGGGTCGATCGCACCTGTTGCAAGGGTTCTGACCAATCGCCCGGTTTCGCTTGTCGAAATAGCCGCATGGTGGGATACCAAGGAGAATCGGGGCGATCGAGCAGCCACCGCCAATCACAGCGGGCCGGCAGCAACACCCAAGTGGGCTTGCCCAACCCACCCGCTAAATGCACCACCGAAGTGTCCACCGAGATCAACAAATCAAGCTGTTGACAAATAGCCGCCGTATCCGCAAAGTCCTGAATCCAGGGGCTGCAATCCACTAAATTGAGGTTTGGAAATTGACCGATCAAGGGTTGATAGTCCTGGGCATTTTTTCCAACTTGTAAGCTATAAAGCATCACTGGAAATTCCTGCAAAGCCTTCAGCAAAAGCTCGCAAGGTAGGGACTTATCAAGATAGATATCATGCAGTTCGTCTTCCACTCGATAGCCACTCGCCCAAACGATGCCAATCTTTTTGGGTTTTGCGGGTAATTCCTTGAAAGGTGGCGGCAGTGGCCAGGCAGGATCAACGGTTAGATAGGGAATTTGGTTGGGAATTGTTGCCCAATCGGTTTTGCATTGGTGGGGCAAGCTCAAGAGGGGCGATCGATAGTCTACGCCGGGAAGAATTTGCCCTGGTTCCAATACCGGCAAGACCCGATCGATAGCGGGCAATTGGGCAAAAAGTCGATGCAAAACGACAGGGCCACTAAACCAAACGTTTGCCCCCCAGCTTGCTAATAAATCCGCATAGCGAATGAATTGCAAAGAGTCCCCTAGTCCCTGTTCTGCCTGCAAGAGAATGGTGCGGCCATGTAGCGATTCTCCTTGCCATTGGGGATGGGGTAATTCTGGGGGAGGTTGCACCGTTGTCCACCGCCATTCATATTCTCGAAATCCTTCGGTGAGTTGCCCCAACGCCAAGAGAATATGGCTTAAATTCCAATGGCTTTTGGCATCTTGCAGATTATGCTGAATCGCATTCTGAAAGGCTGAAATGGCTTGCAAATAATCAGCCTTTTTCCAATAGAAATTTCCTAAATTATAATGATAATTGGCAGCTTGAGAATCAAGGGCAATTGCTTTTTGGTGCGCTGTTTCTGCTTCAGTCCACTGCCCCGTTGCGGTTAAAGCACAACCCAAATCACTCCAGTAGCTGGCTTGTTGGGAATTGAGATTCAGAGCGTTTTGATAGGCCCGAATAGATTGGTCATAGGCTCGATCGAGATAGGCCGCTTTGCCGAGCCGGGCCCAGGCTTGGGCCAAGCGATCGGGCAGTCTTGGATCGAGACAACCCTGAGCGATCGCCCGTTGGTAAATCTGAACTTCCGCCGCAAAATCCTGGCTTTTTTGGGCAACCCAACCCCAGTTAAAATAGGCTTCCCAGCATTGGTGATCTTGGGCGATCGCCCACCCATAGCACTGGCGAGCTTGGGCTAATTTTCCCTGCTGAGCCAGTTGATTACCCAATTGCAAATGGTCACGACTGCCCACCAATTGCGGGTCAAGTTCCAGGGCCCGCCACTGATCGGTTGCCGCTCGTTGAATGTTTCCCAATTGGTGAGCCAGGGCCGATCGCTGCACCCAAAAACTGGCGCGATCAGGGGCTAATTTCAGTGCTTGGGCCAAGGCGCGATCGGCCGTGGCCAGTTGACCGGCAGCCCACAAATCTGTTGCTAATTGCTGATATAACTCAGCAGCATTCGGCATGTGGCACAACCGATCGCGCCATTTCGCAATGATCGAACTCAAAATCACCCCAAAACCAACCCAAGACAGACTTTAGTCTAGTGGCATGACAGGCTTAATACATTGGGTCAAAGTTGCGAAGCCAGTCGTGGTAACAAGGGGCTTAAGCCCCTTGCTGCTTAACGATCAGGTGACGGTAACAGCCATGTAATTTAGCCCAACGAATTGAGGCAGCCACGCTACTAGGATGGCCGGGGCGCTGAAAATCAGCCATTTGGGCTGACTACCACAGCCCCCGCCTCAACCGGTGCGATCGCCCCCGGCCCTAGCCCTTCGTTTCTGGCAGCAGGCACTTGTCCGAATCGCAGCCCGCCGGGCCCGCTTCCGCCATTTCGCCCTTGTCATAGCGTCGCAGGGCCTCATGGAAACTACTGATCCGCCGCCGTTGCAGCACCGCATCGTGCATTTCCTGATAGGTTTCCCGCGAAATTGGCTCGAAGGGCAACCGGGGGAAGGTTTGCAGATCGTCAAACCGGGCCAGCAACGCCGCCGAGATATAGCCCTCATCGTTTTGGATTGCCTGGTGAATCCGGCGGCCCAACGGTTCGATTTCCGGCTCCCGCAGTTCGATCGTGGCGCTGGTGTTGTGGGTGGTGTAGTGGGTTTGTACCTGCATGTAGAAGTCAAACTGAGCCAGGGCGCTGAACTGCTCGATCGCGATCGTGTCCGCCCCCGGCAAGTCCGCCCAAGACACCGCCACCGGAATTTCCACCAGCCACTCAGTGCAGCGCGGATCAAACGGATCATTCAGCAAGTTGCCGTTTTCATCCTTATCGGACTGGGACGGCACAATACTGTAGCCATAGTCCAGACAAGCCAACGCCACCGGATCGTTTTTGCGGAACGTGATCCGCCGAATGAACCGTGCAGCCTTGGGTGGGTGCCAACCGGGTGAAGCCCCCGTCAACAGTGATTTTGTGCCCGAAGGTTGCACCGTCGTGCAGCGGTTGGGGCGGCGCAAACCGTGGCGATCGCAGTAGTCCCAAACCGTTTGGTGGACAATTTCCCGCCAACGGCTGAGGTATTGCCGCTCCTGGTCTTTAAATTCCAGACCTTGCACGGTGTCCGGGCGACCCGCTTCCCACCAGCGCAACCAATCGACCCCAAAGGCTTGCACAAAGAAATCGAACAAACCAGTGAAGGAAACGCCCACGATCGGGTCAATCGATCGACTGTATTGGTAGCGCTCTTCCTGGAACCGGTGGTTGAGCAAACCTGCCACCGACAAGGCCCCAGCCTTGAAGGCATCCTCTTGGGTTTGGTGATCTTTTGGATCGATTTGATTGAGGTGAATTTCGCTCAGGTTGCACTGGCCGGTCAACGTACCCCCAAAAACGCCCTTGTGGAATTCCGGCTCATTGAAACAGAAGGTGTCGTGGCGACCCTCCAGCGGTTCGATCGAGCGAATCACCTGCCATTTACCCTTAGCGGCCGGTTGATGACCACGGCTGGTATCCACTCGCTGGCAAGGAATGGCTGCACAGTCGGTGATTTGCAGATACCACAAATCTTTCTGACGCACGCCTAGGTTGGTCGCTTCTCCCGCCCGGGCCATCAGGTTGATGGAAGAGCGAATGCCGCATTTCAGCAACAACAAATAGACCCGATAGGCGCGATCGTAGCCCGATAGGTAGAGGCGAACACCGCCGGTCACGGTTAGGGAACCATCCGCATCAATCAAACCGGCAATGAAGTGCAGAATGGCCTCACGATTCCAGCGAGCGATCGCTTCAAAGGGTTCAGCGGTCTGCTTCAGGTTCCGCACCTGCTCCGGATCAAATTCTCGATCGAAGCCGGTGTAGAGCAAGCAAGGGGTATCGGGATTTTCCGCGTAGAACCGAGGTTGACCCGATGTGCGACCCGCGATCGCCAACTCTTTCTGGTAGCTCTTGACCCCATAAAGCCGCAGTTGCAGTTGGGGCTTGCCATTCGATTGACAGAGAGAACCATCCCCAACCAATTGCCCAAGGGTGTAAGCCCAAATCGGATCGATCGCCTCGCCATCGCGGTGATCAATTTGGAAGGGTTCCGTATGGATGGCGTATTTCAGATTCGGCAATTGGTCGATCAATTCGGCCGTTGTCCGTTCTTGATAGGTCTGACCAAAGCGATCTTTGACAAAGAATCGGTGGCCTTCCGTGACATCCAAATGCGTGCCATCGGCAAAATTCACGCGGAAGAGTGCCCGATCGCGACCGGTCAAAATCGGCGTAACAGAACTCCAGCGCCGTCCATTCCAAACTTCCACGGATTGCCCCACCAAGGACTGAATTTCATGCAGTCCATCCCGGGTAATCAGCAGCGTATTCCCCGCAACGCAGTGGAAATCAGCGCCTAGGATTTCACCACAGTTGTGAGCCACGAAGCCATTCGCATCAAATCGCGATGGGCCAGGAACTGTGCAGTCATAAACTGCTTCAATTCCGTCAGGTGCGATTTCAGCGATCGCGACACTGAAGCGATCGCGATTCAGCTTGCGCTTGTAGTTACTTAATAGCTCGTTGAGCTTGGCTTGTTTTTCTGGTTGCTGGAAGCCAACCCGATCACGAAACTCCGTGAGGTTGTCATTGGCAATCACCAATTCATGTTGCGCTTGGCAGAAGTAAGGAGCCAAGTTGCGATCAGAATCGGGCATCAAACGGACACCGGCTGACCGACGATTTTGGTAGATCGTTGAAACAATGCCAATCCGCAGCAACATCCGCTGAATGGCTTCTAGGGTTGCCAAGTTGCTTTGGGACAAGCGGACGCTAATGCCTTTTTGCTGAGTGCCTTGAACGCTGCCATCCGCATCAAACAGCCCTCGCAAGAAACCGCAGTGAAACTCATAGCTCGATCGCTCAATTTCACCGGTCACCCATTTCTCATGGCGGTGGATACCGAAGCGATCGGCTAGGGCTGCTAACCCACTCGAAGCAATTTGATGCAAGTGATGATGGGGATGATAGGAGCCAGCTAATTTTGCACCACAGGCAACGGTTTTTTGGAGTGTTGCCACAGCATATTCAGCCATTTCCTGTTGCGAATCACCCCAAAAACGGAGGATTCCTTGATCACTCCAGCTTGTTTCTGCGAGGGAGCCATCACCAACCAGGTTTCCGAGCAACCAGCCTTCATCAAAAGTTCCGTGACCCGACCAGGGTTGAATATCACGGTGATTATGAATAGAGAGGCGATCGCCTGGTTTCAAATCTTCAACAGCGGTCCATTCCAAATACTGCCGTTTTTGAGTTTGAGCACTCACGCGCAAGAGTTGGTGGTTTGCAGTCAGTCGCAGCGACAACCCTTCGCGAGTGGTTACTTTGAAAACTGGTTTATCGCCTGTGTAGAAAAAGCCTTCTGTTGTGGTGCTGAACAGCTCGCCATTGACATAGGTTCCATGCTGTTGACCAATCAGCTCCTTGACCTGGCGCGGGCCAAATTCTGTATGTACCCAGGTATCAGCTGTGACGCAAGGATTCAAGCCATAGCGTTGCAGGCGATGGGCAGATTCTCGCTCATCAATTTCTGGTGACTTTTCTTTCAGCCACTCTGCACCCTTCTGTTCCTGAAAAGCAGCAATAAACGCTTTCTTTTCATCATCTCCAGCGATCAAATCGGCATTGCTGCGGGCGATCGCCTCACCAGCCCATTGAATTGCACCTTCGCCGGAATAGAACTGCTTGCGAACCGCGTTGATGCACTCCGTTTCCGTGGGTTTGTGATGAAAAACTCGCGAGTGATTGGCCATCCGCAGGGAGTCGCGATCGGGATCAATTCGCCAATTGCCCGCCTCATCCTGCTGCCACAAATTGTCTTTGGCTTTGGCTCCCAGTTCATCAGTGCTATTGAACTGACGCATTCCGGCACTTCTTCTTATGTTACCTGCTACAATTGTGACAGCCGCTTCGTCGATAAGCAAGCAGCATTCCACCGAAGTGAGTTGCCGACCGATCGCCCGGTTCAAGATGCGAGTCACCCGATCGTAGAGTTCCGGCAGCTTGATCGGGTTAGCCACGCCGCCGAAGCCCCGGAGCGTTTCCCCCGCCGGCCGCACGTTGCTGAGGTCGATCGCCACTTGCACTTCGCCATCAAAGCGCTCATCGCTGCACAGATCCAGCAAGGTTTGGTACGACTTCACCCAGCCCTGGCGACTGTCGCCCACCACCACGCGCACCGCGTTGCCAACGATATCCACCGTTGTTTCCTGCAAGCGTTGACCCACCGGAACCGTACCCAGCTCGCCCGTCACCGTTACGGTGATTGAGTTGCGCACTGGCGGGAGCTGTTCAATGTAGCGCGGTTCCAGCACGCCGCCCGTGCCACAGCCCATCATCGCCAAGTCCATCATCAGCCCAAAGGCTTTCCAGTCGATGACATTGGTGCTGGTGCAGTTGTAGGCTCCTGAAAAGTTTTGCGGGTTTTCCAGCCAGTCCGTGCCCCCAACCCACAGCCAACGCCCCGACGGCAGCGCCACAATCCGCTTCTGCATTCGATCGAGCAGGCTCGCTTCCTGATCGGAAAGATTGCCCAACTTGACCAAGCCGCGCAGGGTGCGATCGGTCGTTTGCTGCCACGATTCCCGCTCCCCGTCCATTCGACGGCTGTAGGTGCGGTAAAACACCGGGTAGGCGGTGGGGGCGTGGTCAGGGAAATCGACGGGTTGCTGCTGAGCGCGGTTCAGTTCTTGCACCATGGGATTGGCTGTGAACAACAGTTGAGACGACACGAAAGGCCGCTGGTCATCGATCAACGCTACATCTTGCGTTGATTGATGACCAGCCGATCCAATAAACACCAAATCTGGGTGACTTGTAAATGATTGTTGCCAGGGTGATGGCGAATCCGCTACGAGTCAACGACGATTTTCGTATTTTTGCCACCCTGGGGCCCACTTGGGATGGATCCTGAGCCAGTTGTCTAGGTTGCCGCGCAGTTTCTAGCGCATGGTTGCCGAAAAACTCACTTGCTTCTGGTGAAAATTCAGAAATGCGAGGTGAAAATTTCTGTGTCTGGGCTGGGACTTCTTTGGGGCTAATGGATGGTTGGTTGGGGTGATTGGCTGAGCGCCGAAAGCTGCGCGATCGGGCTGGTGCGGATTTTTGGGGCGATCGACTCGATAATTTTGGGTCGTTGAGACTCTGTTGAAGGTAACCCGAACGTGGAGAATTCAGGTCAATTGTTTCTAAAAATTCTTATCAAGATTTTCTGTAAGATGGGTGGTTTTCATGGAGCTGAAATTAGGAAGTCAGAATACAGAAAAAGATTAAATTTTTAGGAAAATCGTTTGCTGAACTTAGAGCTTAGCAACTCAACTCAAACTGGCTAGGCGGGATGCAAGGTGCGATAGATCCACCACCCGATCGCGAGGCCGACTCCAGCCGCTAGGGTTAGCAAAGTAACGGCTAATTTTTTGTCGATTCCCAGGTTGTCAACTGTGAATTCTGGGAACAGAACCAAGCTGAGGGGCCAGCTCACCCACCAGAGCGCCGCAAACCCCCATCCATAGTCACTGACCAATTCCCAGGATCCGCGCCACAGAACGACCCCAGCCCCAGCGACAGTCCAGGCGATCGCCACGGCCCTCACAGCCAGCAACGCAGCAGCGCCCACGATGTCCCAGAGAGCTTTTGAGGTGCGATCTTGCGGCGTAGATACCAGATTTGGAAACAGTCTAGATGTCAGTCTAAAGGCGTGGCCAAGCACATCAAGCAGATAGCTAAGAGCTGCATATTCAGCCCAAAAACAAGCTCCAGACCCGGCTAAAACTGCGATGAAAACCAACCCGCTAAGCGATGGTAGTTGGGTGACTGAGGCGCTAACACCAATCCCGATGATGGTGTACGAGATGATGCAATTCAGCAGCAATTTCGCAGCGATCGCCATCGAATCGATCCCCGGGGTGCAGTGTTGCCTCACTTGTTGTTTTCCGCAACTGCATTTCCTCCAAAACCATCTAGGCGGGATGCACGGCGCGATAGATCCACCACCCGATCGCCAAGCCCATCCAAGCTGCCAGAGTTGGCAAAACAATCGCTAACCCTTTGCGGTCTCGCATTCCCTCAGCCGCAATTCCTGGGAGCAAACCCAGGGTCAGGGGCCAGCTTCCCCACCACAGACCCACAAACACAAATCCATAACCACCAATAAGCTCCCAAGATCCCCGCCATAGAGCCATTCCAGCCACAGCCACAGCCACAACCACAGTCACAGCATCAGCCACAGTCACAGCATCAGCCCTAGCCTCAACCATAGCCATATAGCTAGCCCATGCCCTAGCCTCAGCCCTAGCCTCAGCTTTAGCTATAGCCTCAGCTTTAGCCATAGCCCTAGCCATAGCGACACGACCAGCTACATTTATGGCCATAGCCCTAGCCACAGCCACAGCCACAGCCACAGCCCAAGCTACAGCCCATGCCCCAGCCAAAGACATAGCCATAGCCCCAACCACAGCCCAAGCTACAGCCCAAGCTACAGCCCTAGCCCTAGCCAAAGATGTAGTCCCAGCCCCAGTAATTGCCCATGCCACAGCCATAGACCAAGCCCAAACCCCAGCCACAGCCCATGCCCATTCCCCAGCCCATGCCACAGCCCAAACCCCAGCCACAGCCCATGCCACAGCCCATGCCCCAGCCACAGCCCATGCCACAGCCCATGCCCCAGCCAAAGACATAGCCATAGCCCTATGCCTAGCCCTAGTCAGACTAACCCCAGTCACAGCCTCAGTCACAGCCTCAGTCACAGCCTCAGCAGCCCCAACCCCAGCTCCAGCCCATGTCCATGCCACAGCCATAGCCATAGCCACAGCCCAGTTAATTAGTAGTGATGATGGTGGCACACTGACACCAATCCCAATAATTGTGTAAGCGATCATAGACCCCAGAAGCCATCCCCAAGGGAGACTAGCGGTCTCATTACCTTGGACAGATGGTTCAGGTTGCGGAGGGTTCTCAGCAATTCGTTCAGGTGGCCGATCCCTATCAGTGAGAGTTTGCAAAAACTGAGTCACTGATTGTGGGCGATCGGCCGCTTCTAGCTCCAATCCTGCCATCAGCATTGCATTGAAATTTTCTGAAATTGCGACTAGTTGGCAAGGTGGCGTTAAGTTTCCGCCATCTAACTTTCTAGATAGAGATTTAGTAGGCCTTTCGCCGGTGACTGCAAAATATAAACTACTTGCCAAACCGAAAATATCTGCTGAAGGATATCTTGCCTTTTCAGGCTTAACAATTTGCTCATAGGGTGCAAATGCTTCATTTCCCTTTATACCTTTTGAACTTTGGGAAGACGGTATAAATTCTTTAGCCCCTCCCAAATCAATCAGTACAGCTTTCCCATCAGGGCGCAGCATAATGTTGCCGGGATGTACATCACGATGCACAAGCTGATGATCGTGCATCCACTCCAATGCACTGCCAATTTGTCTAGCAATGGAGATCACCTCCATTTCTGGCAATCGCCCCCTTGCTTTCACCACCTCAAATAGATTCTGTCCTTCAATGAACTCCATCATCAGGTAATGATGATTAACCGGTTCTGAAAACAGGTCAAATACTTTGACTAAGTTGGGGTGCATTTCACGAGCCGCAAGTGTGGCCATGATTTGCCCTTCTTTCATAAACCGCGCCACGTATTTCTCATAGTCTGGGTCATACCGCAAATACTCATTTTGCGACTTCAGAACCACATACCGCTTGAGATTGCGATCCAAAGCTTTGTAAGTAATTCCAAATCCCCCTTGCCCCAAAACAGCAATAATTTCGTATTGCCCCCCGCGCAGGGTGTCGCCCGGCCTCAAAACCATAACAATACTCGCTCTATTTAGTTGACTTGGCAGGGGATTGAATTGGCGAAGCAGCAGGCGAAGACGGCGTAGGCGGTTCATTTTTAAACCAGCCCGCCATTGCCCCAATACCAGCCAACAAACCGCCAACTGCTGCAATTACGGCTGCAATCGTTTGCCAATTCCAGCCTTTGAGGCTAAGCGATGACGGTTTCTTGGCTTCCTGGGGAAACGGTTGCAGCCACTCCGCAGCCGATTTCGGGCGATCAGTCGGTTTCAACGCCATCGCCTTTTCAATTAACCGGCAAATCTTGGCATCATATTGCCCTGAAAACGAAATCGCCACGCCATTGAGTTGTCGCTCCAATGCGGCGGGCGGTGCTTTTCCCTCCAAAAGCGTGTAGAGCGTCGCCCCCAAGGAATAGATATCCGTGTAAGAACCGCGATCGCCCTTGCTCGTGTAGGCTTCCGGCGCTGCACAACCGTTCGTATGGTTAGCGGTTTGGGTCGCGCTCAACTCATCCGAAAAATTCAGCGCCGACCCAAAATCAATCAATACAGCAGTCGCTGGTTCGCCTACCTTCAGCCGAATATTGGCCGGTCGCACATCACGATGGATAAATCCGCGCCCATGGATATAGTCCAAAGCCGAGCCAATTTGCCGAACGTAGCGCATAGCTTCATCCACAGACAATCGACCCAATTCCTGTAAATCTGCACCCGCAATGTGTTCCATCACCACACAAGGCGCACCATCCTCCTCAAACAGGCGATCGACCTTCATCACATGGAGATGGTCGCAAGCCCTGAGTTGCATCGCCTCATCCCGAAAAATTTGACAGAGCTTGCTCAGGTCAGGATGAACCTGGGCGCTATCGTTTAGGGTCTTGATCGCCACCCGGTTTTGGTTTTGACCATCGATCGCTAAGTAGGTAATTGCAAATCGCCCACAACCCAAAACCCGCTCAATTTCGTAGCGATCGCCATCTAACCGATCTCCGGGGTTCAGCGTCATCTCACTTGCCGTTGTCCGCGACTGCATTCCCTCGATTATGCCCTGTCAGCCGTTCTGGGTCAGCCCAGGGGCGATCGCTATAATCGGTCTATCCAGGCGATCGCCTCGATGGTGAAGCGATCATTCCAGGTTTCAGCCTCCCGATCGCTGAACTATTTCAAGAACTTGATTTTTAATGGCTTTGGATAGCCACATTGCTTTGCATGATGCAGCATTTGTCCCAAGGGGTTTTGAATGCTTGGATGACCTGTCCGCGACAGTTTCAACATCTCTATTTGGATTGTTTACTGTTGCCGGCCAATCCCCACCAACAGGAACGAATGGTTTGGGGAAGTCGATTCCATTGGCTGATGCAACAATCCATTCAGAACCGTGGAACGGACTGCAAACTCACTGAATTGGGGGCTGAATCGGCGGCCAAGATATCCTTGGTTTTGCAGGCAGAAGGGGATGCGGAAGCCCAAGCGCTCCATCAAGCGGTCGATCGCACTTGGGATAGCCTGCACCATTGGTGGGATCAATCGGGAGCCAGCGATTGGGAACTGGATGCGGAACATCGCCGCACTTGGGTGATGGGAGATCGTCTGCTCACTGTGGTGTATGACCTATTGGCAACCCGACCCACGGAAGCGCAGATTTTTGATTGGAAAACTCACGCCCAACCCCTGTCGCGCGATCGACTGCAAGAGGATTGGCAAACCCGTTTGTATCTTTTTGTGTTGGCGGAAACGAGCCATTTACCGCCCGATCGCCTGGCCATGAGCTATTGGTTTGTCCGATCGCCGGCCGCTTCGACCACCGCCAACGGGCCGGAGTTGGCTTGCGAAACGTTTGCATACAGCGCCGATTGGCACCAATCCACCCAAGCGCAATTGCTGGAGATGGCCCAAGCGATTGATCAGGCGATCGCCGCCTATCATGGGGGGCGGGCGCTGCCGCAATTGCCGGCCCACAGCCCCGCCTGTCGATCGTGTTCCTTTGCCAGCCGTTGCGGCCGATCGCCCTCGGTGGCGGAATCGACCGTGGCGGCTTTGCCTTGGACGTTGACGGAACCGCTCGATCGCCTGTGGGACGCGATCGAGGAAATCCCGATTTGAATTGGGCTTTTGAATTGGATTTTAGAATTAGCTTTTGGAATTAACTTTTGAAATTAACTTTTGAAATTTTTTGGAATTTGATGCCAACTGATCGGGCCTGAGTTGGGTCTCAGCTGGATCTGATCTGTCCTGGCCCCAATCTGCTCAGGGCCATTGGTTGTGTCCCGATTTGACAGCCCGGGAGCCGCTCGATACGGTAGAAGAAAGGCTCGAAGCCTCAAACCCGCCGCCGGATCCTTGGTTTCGGCCCGGGGCATCAATGAAATTTGGGAAAATTTGGGAATTTAACATTTCCCCAAGCTTCCCCCCCTATTTCCTTTAGCTGGTGTGAGTGGTTGCGTCCCATGGATGTGAAATTGATTTTGGCGGTGTTGACCGGTTTGTTCACGGTGGCTTGCCTGTTTTTTGGCACGCGCAACGGGTTTTACGACACGGATAACTATCACGGCAACGGTTCGGCTCACTAACGAAGGGCGATCGGCCCAATGGCGGCCGATCGATCAAGGAACCCAAACCTGTGACCGAGCTAGAGTGCTTGCCCTATGCCGTGGGCCATGGGGGCGAAGGGATGTGTCTGGTGGTGCGATTGGGAACCCATCGCGTCATGTTGGACTGTGGCTTGCGGAGCCTGTCGCCCCTCCTGGGTGAAGCGTGGGATCATCCAAACCCCATCCGACCGCGATCGGGCATGGTGGGCTGGGGCCGAATGCCGGCCGATTGGGTGGTTTGCAGCCATGCCCACCGCGACCATGCACGCGGCTTGCTGAAGCTCCATGAGCAATTTCCCCATTTGCCGATTTTTGCCAGCGGCGAAACGGCCCAACTGTTGCCCACCAATTGGCTCGATCGCCCTCTGGAGTCGATTCCGCTGTTTTGTCAGGCCCTTCCTTGGCGATCGCCCGTGGCCTTGGCTGATGATTTGACGGTGGAGCTGTTGCCTGCTGGTCATTTGCCGGGAGCAGCCCTCACCCTGTTGCGATACCAGTCCCGGGCCGAATCCCGCAGCAATCGATCGCGCGAATATTGCGTGGCTTACAGCGGGGATTTTTTCCTGTCCAATGGCCGGTTGGTGGAAGGAATGCCCCTCACGGAGGTGCGCGGCCTTGCACCAGATGTGCTGATCGTGGAGGGATCCTACGGGGTGGCCCGCCGATCGCGTCGTCGCCGCCAGGAAAATGACCTCGCGGATCAGGTCAGCCAAGCCCTGGCCCAAGGGCGATCGGTGCTGTTGCCCGTGCCGCTGTTGGGTCTGGGCCAAGAACTATTGATGCTGTTGCGCAGCCACCACTACTTCACAGGGCGCGAGTTCACCATTTGGGTCGATCGCCAGGTGGCGGCCGGCTGTGATGCCTATTTGGCAATTCTCGATCGATTGCCGGAGTCGGTGCAGAATTTTGCCCGCCATCAAAACCTGTTTTGGGATGATCGGGTGCGGCCACTTGTGCGGCGGCTGTCGAGCGATCAAAACGGGCCCGATTTGGCTCTGGAAGGCCCCTGCCTGCTGTTGGTGGATGATGATTTGCCCGTGGCCCAACTGTGCGATCGCTTCTGTCAGACGGGGCGTTGGTTGGTGTCTGTGCAGGCGGCCGCGGGTGGCCGGTTGGAAGCCGAGCCTCTCCGCAGCCCCCATGAGGGCGATCGAATTCTTTACAGCACCTATGAACTGTCGGAACATTCGGACGGCTTGGGCACGCTGCAACTGATCCACAACATGCGCCCTCAGCACGTGGTGTTTGTCCATGGGGGCATTGATCATTTGTCGGGTTTGGCGGCCCTGGATGAACTCAACAGCCGCTACCAAATCCATTGCCCCAGTGCGGGTGTTGCTTTGGAGTTGCCGATCGGGGAAAGCTTTGCCCAACCGGCCGCCCCGATCGAGCGATATGAAGGGGAAATTAGCACCGGAGAGGGAGCCGCCACGGTGCATCTGCCTGATGCGATCGTCCATAGTCCCCGCTGGAAAGCCTTTGCGGAAACGGGGCTGGTGGAAGTGCGTTGGCAGGGATCGGATTTGGTGTTGCGAGGCATGTCCCCTCGGGAAGTGCTCGATCGCAACACCGCCTGGCCCGACACACCGGACTTGATCTGTTGCCAAACTTGCCAATTTTATCGGGGGCAACATTGCCGAAATCCCGCCTCTCCCCTGGCCGATCGGCGCGTGGCTCCCGATGGTTGTTGTCCGGTCTATGCCAGCAACAGCGATCGACAGCCTACCTAAATACAGACCACCTAAACACAGCCCACCTAAACAACGTTTGAGGTGGGCTAGGGCCCGGCATTTCGGTTAGTTCAAGCTCATGGTGATCAGCCCCTGTTGCCCCAGCAGCACTTCACGCAACAGGCTCACCAACCCAACCCAAATGATCGGGCTGATATCTACGCCGCCGATCGGGGGGACGATCGCGCGGGTCACCTTCAAAAAGGGTTCCGTCGGAGCCACCGCCAACTTAAAGGGCAACTTTTGGGCATCCACCTGGGGATACCAAGTCAGCACGATTCGGACAATGAACAACAAAATGAACAGACCCAACAGCAGGCTCAGGGCCCACGATCCAATCACAACGGTACTCATGCCGAACTTGGGGTAGAAATTGAGAAGGGCGGGCGATCGGCCTCGGGGGGATGGCTAGCGCAAAATCTGGCTCAGAGGGCAGCGCCCGGCCCAGATGCCACCCAACCCCGCTCGGAGATATCAGCCGCAGCACGGATGATCGTAAAGCTTGACGGATCATTCTGGGAAATTCTCAATTCCGCTGGGGCGACAGAGCGTCGATCGGGCGATAAAATACAACCCTAGAGCCAATTGTGCGTTTTCAATCCGAGGATAACTATGACTGCTTCTTTGGCGAATTTCCTGTGGAGCCTGCTCTTGGGAGCCGTAATTGTGGTGCTGCCGATTACCGTTGGCTTGATCGTCATCAGCCAGAACGACAAGGTAAAACGCACTTTCTAAGGTTGCTTGTCGTGCCGCTCAGCCCCTGCGGTTGGGATAGCCTCGGCGCGATCGCCCGCAAAGGACGGCGGTTCCGGTAACCCCATCGGAGCCGCCGTTCGTCGTTAGAATAAACCCGTAACGTTCTTGAGGGACGATGGTTAACGTTGGCTTTAGCTGGGGCAGCCTCATCGGCATCATCCTCGCGGTGGCGGGCGCTGCACTCTATTTCATTCGATCGTACAAGCCAGGACTGGCCCGCGATTACGACATCTTTTTCGCGGCGGTGGGTCTGCTGTGCGGCGGCATTCTGTTTTTTAATAGCTGGCGGCTGGATCCGATTCTGCAATTCAGCCAATTCCTGTTGGCAGGGTCAGCCATCTTTTTCGCTTACGAAAGTATTCGGCTGCGGAACGTGACCACGGAGCAGGCCAAGCGCACTGCGCCCCTGGTGGATGACGATCGGCCCGTGAGTCGGGTGTATCGGGCGGAGCTGGATGACATGGAGCCGATCGAGCGCCAGCCCTACAATCGCCGGATTCGGGGCAGCGACGACAGCCGCGACAGCCGCGCCGCCGAGGAATATGGCAAGGAATATGGCAGCCGACCGCGCGATGGCCGTGAAGTCCGCGACAGCCGCGATGGTCGCGATGGTGGGTATGATGCGCCGCCGCGCCGCCGACCGCCGACCCAACGCCCCCCGCGCGATGACCGCGATTCCTTTGGCGGCCCCAGTGCCGGAGCCAGCCCCGATGGTGGTGGTGTTCCTCGCAAGCGTCTGCCCGCCCAGCGCCCGCCCACCCGCCCCG
>NZ_LIRO01000093.1:22887-23442 GCF_002742025.1 Limnothrix sp. PR1529 | reverse complement strand
AGATGTGTATAAGAGACAGCTGCTCCCCCACCGGGCCCAAAGTCCCGAGGTCGATCGCCTCATTCAACAAGCCGATGAATTGTTCTATCGCCAAGATCGATACGCCGAAGCTGCCCGGTTGTACCAACAGGCGATCGACCAAGGGGGCGTGAATCGGCCCGAAGCCGTTGGCCCCCTGGCCCAATGTCTGATGCTGTTGGGGCGGGATGCGGAGGCCATTCCCCTGTTGCGGCGTTTTGCCAACGGAAACCCGGGCAACGAAACTTGGCTGAGTCGGCTGGCCATTGCGGAATATCGAACCCGCGACTATGCGGCCGCCGAAAAGCATCTGTTGATGGCGATTCAGTCTTGGGAAACCAAACGAGCCAGCGGCGACTTAAACGATATTCAACGGGTGACGCTGCTGGAGCAGCAAAGCTACGCCTATCGCCAACTGCTGCGAACGCTGATTGCCCAAGGCAAAACCGAGGCGGCCTTGGAGTGGGCGGAACGGGGCCGGGCCCGGGCCTTGGTCGAGGTGTTGATGCAACAGGCCGCCCGCCAGCCCACGGCCGA
>NZ_LIRO01000093.1:0-22865 GCF_002742025.1 Limnothrix sp. PR1529 | reverse complement strand
GAGCCATGACCGCTGTGTTGCCCACCGCTGGCAGCGCCACCACCGAGCTAAAACGGCTCTACCAATTATTGATTGCCCCGATCGCCCCTCAATTGCCCCGCGATCCAAACCAGCGCTTGGTATTTGTGGTGCAAGGGGCCACTAACCTGGTTCCCTTTGCGGCTCTCCAGAATCCCAACGGCGATTACCTCGTGCAAACCCAGACGATCGCCACAACGCCATCCCTTCAGGTGTTAGCCATCGCCGAACAACGCCGTAAAACGCAAACGCCTGCGGCCCAGCCCGGCCTGGTGGTGGGTAACCCGGTTTTAATGCCGGAAGTACCCGCCGGCCCGGATGGCCAACGGGAGCGGCTGGCTCCTTTGCCCGGAGCCGAAACCGAAGCCCAAGCGGTGGCTCAAATGTTGGGCGTGCAACCGCTGCTGACCGATCAGGCCACCAAAAGCGCGATCGTGGCTGAAATGCCCAATCAACGGATCCTGCATTTTGCCACCCACGGGGTCTTGGATCTGGATGCCAATTTGAACGAGTTTGGCCGCCCGCGCGATCCCAACGCCCCCAAAGCTCGCCGGGGCGGCGTAATTGTCAGTCCTGGCTCTGTGATCATTGGTGGCAACGTAACGGTCAATGGCAACAATGCCAACCTCGCCTTAGCGGGAGAAGGCGTGGTGCAGCCGGCCGTTCCGGGCCTCTTGGCCCTGGCTCCCTCCCGAGGGGATGATGGTCTGTTACGAGCCGCAGAAATCGCCACCATGCGCTTGCAAGCCCAGCTCGTGGTGTTGAGTGCTTGTAATACTGGTCGGGGTCGCATTACGGGTGATGGGGTGATGGGTCTGGCGCGATCGTTCCTAGTGGCCGGCGTGCCCACGGTGGTGGCTTCCCTTTGGAAAGTGCCCGACAACCCCACCAAAACGCTGATGATTGCCTTTTATCAAGCACTTCAGCGCAATCCCGATACCGCTGTCGCCCTGCGCAGCGCCATGCTGGAAACCATCAAACAGCATCCAAATCCTCGGGACTGGTCTGCTTTTATCACCGTTGGGGCCCCTTAGGGCGAAAAATCAATCAAACCCTTTCAAAATTCGGCTCGTTGAACCGTCACGAGTAACCCTGCGATCGTTGCCTTTCCCGAGCGATCGCTATTCAAGGGCGACCATTGATGCTTCAATTTTCTGGATGATTTCGATTGCCCTTCCCGGATTTTTTCTGGTTTGCCTGATGGGTACTTTATGGACAGTTAGCTCCCTTGGAAACCGTTGGGCCGCCAACGCCCTTGGGAGTCAAAACTGGCCATCAAGACTGTTCTTTTCCAGGAATTTGCCCAAAAATTTACCTAGAGGTTGAGTTGGGGATGCTCCTGACAATGACCTCAAAGACTCGCTTAGAGGATGTCTGAAAAGCCACAGCTACGACTTATCGGCCTCATCGATCAACGCAAACCAGGGGCTTGGGGGGTGTCGTCATTGTGCGGGGTGATGCCGAAATAGTTGATCTTCCGCGCCCTGTTGGTGCTTGGTAACTCATCCAAAATACTTTTCAGACATCCTCTGAGAAAGAAATTGACCGAGGGACTGACTGAGGAATGGGCTTCGGACTTGACTGGTGAACTGGCTTGAGAATTGGCGTGAGAACTGATTTGGAGAATTAGCTTGAAAATTAGCTTGAGAGTTTGCTGGAAAGTTTGCCTGAGAGTTTTGATCGCGACCCCATGATTCAACCACGCACCATTCAAGTTTGGGTTGGGGCTGTTTTGGTAATCACCATTCTGCCGTCACTGTTTGAGTTGGCAGGGGTGTCTTTTTCTACGGTGATTCAGCCCTTGGATCCGACGGTCATTCCTGCCATGACGGATCCTCGCTTTGTGCAGGATCCGGAATTGGTGGATGGGTTGCACCACATGCTGGCAGGTAGTTTCATTCACACCATTTTGGAATGGAGCGCCTTTGCAGCCGCTACCCTAACGGCGGTGTTGGCCTTTTTGCACTTTACGTTGCATCGAGATTTGGTCACCCCGCTGATTGGGTTGGTGTTGTTTTATGCCGGTTGCATGGATGCATTTCACACCCTGGCCGCCGATCGCCTGATTGATTCTGTTGATAGCTCGGTGGATTTAATTCCTTTCACTTGGGTGCTCTGCCGGTTATTTTCTGGCACTATTTTGACCCTGGGATTGGTTGCGATTACGAACACCAACAGCCATCTTTTGCCCGATCGCTGGCAATGGGTGGGCCGGTCTTGGCTGGGTAGTTCAGCATTAATTGGTTTCGCATCCTTAGGGTTAGGTGTGCTCGCCTATTTAACCATTTGGCTGTGCTTAACCAGTCAGAAACTGCCACCCACCTTGTTTCCCGATGCGATCGTAACCCGTCCTTGGGATTTGGGGCCGTTGGTGCTGTTTGCCCTTTTGGGTTTGTGGGGATTGCCTCGGTTTTATGAAAAATATCCCAGCTATTTTTCTTTGGCTCTTTGGGTCAGCATGATTCCCCAGGTGGCCACTCAGCTCCACATGGTATTTGGGTCAATGGCCCTGTTTGATTCGGGGTTTAATATTGCCCATTTTCTGAAAATCGTGGCCTATTTGGTTCCCTTCAGTGGGCTTTGCTTGAGCTATGTGCAGGTGAATCGGGAGCGAACGGTGGCGATCGGGGACTTGCGACGGGCCAATGAGTCTCTCACTGAATTGGAGCGTTTATCGAGCGATCGAGCCGCAGTTCTCAATCAAGTGTTGTTGGATTTGCGCAACACCCAAAGCCAGCTCATCCATGCGGAAAAAATGTCCGGCTTGGGCCAGTTGGTGGCTGGCATTGCCCATGAAATCAACAATCCTGTTAGTTTTATTCGGGGCAATTTGCTGTATGCCAAAAACTACACCAAGGATTTAATTGATGTGGTGCGAGCCTATCAGGAAACCTATCCCGATCGCCCGGAGCATCTACAGGACTTGGAGGCGGAATTAGATCTACCCTTCATCCAAGACGACTTTCTGAAGCTGATGGACTCCATGCAGAATGGTGTGCTGCGAATTAACTCGATCGTCTTGGCTTTGCGCTCCTTTTCGGGTCTGGATGAGGAGGGAATGAAGCCCCTGAATTTACAGTCGAGCATTAAGCACGCTTTGTTGATTCTGAATCATCGGCTGACGGGCAACGATTCCATGGCCAAAAAGACGGGATTAAGTGTCAATCTCGAAACGCGCTATGAGGCGGTGTCGCCAGTGTTGTGCTATCCCGACCAAATTAATCAGGTTTTGTTGCATTTACTGACCAATGCGCTGGATGCGATCGAGGAGGCAATTCGCCAAGACCGACAGCGCCAAGACCCCAACTGGCAACCCATGTTGGCTGTGTCCCTGGTCAATTTGGGCGATCGGGTGCGGGTGTTGGTGCGGGATAACGGGATGGGGATTCCTGAATCGGCACGAGATCAGCTTTTTAATCCTTTTTTCACCACTAAGCCGGTGGGCCGGGGGACGGGTTTGGGCTTGTCCGTGAGCGAAAGAATTGTGAAGTCCCATGGCGGACTCATTGAATTCAGCACGGCGATCGGGCAAGGAACGGAATTTCGGGTGGAGTTGCCGATTCAACCGGATCCGCTGACCTAGGGGCACAAAACTTGCCCACTTCCATGAACACCTGGAATCGCGGATTGGATGGGTGATGCTGCGGTGGTCGCGTGGCTATGATGATAGGCGGCGATGATGATGGGTGCGTAGCCGATACCGGCGGGCTAGTCGTGGGCTAATCAACGGTCAATTCCATGCAGATCAAGATGGCGATGGATATGGAAATGGATATGGAACCCGAAGCGGTCAAAGTTTCTCAAGTTTCTATGGATATCCACGGTGATATTAAGAGCGCACCCCATCCCACCCATCCTCCGAAACATCGCCAGCGGGGCCAGAATCAGCCGAGTCAACATCCCCAGAACCCAATGGGCCAAAGCTGGGGGCGTTGGTTGGGGGCAATGGCGCTGACCTGCTGCGGCCTGGGAGCGATCGCCCCCGTAGCTTCGGCCAATGACACGCTTCCCTTTGGTGCGCCCTTGCCCGGTGCGCCGGCCGCGCCGATCCCCGAGGTTGAAAGGCCCACTGCTGCGCCTCCACCGCGCTCACCGATTGATGTGGAAGTGTTGGAAGCGCCGCGCCCCAGCCCGATCGCGAACCCAACGACTACGGAAGAAACCGGCTGGGTGGTGGAAGAGGGAGCTGGCTCGGGGGTGACCATGGTGCAGGAACCTCCAACCACCTCCAGCGCGATCGCCCCAACCAACCCAACTGATCGCAACTTCTTTGAGCCGGTGGTTCCCAGCCAAGGCCGTTATGTGGTCTATGCCCTCGGCGATAGTTTGGGGCTTTTCGAGCAGGTTAAACAACTGTCTCCCACGGCGGCTTTTGTCACCTATCGGGGGCAAACGGCCGTGCGGGCTGGGCTATTTGAGCGATCGATCGATGCCACTGCCCGGGTACGAGAACTGGCTCAACGGGGGATCACCGCTGAAATTGGCGAATTGAGTGAATCGGCAGCTTCCGGATCGGCGGTTTCTGGATCCGATGCCACCGTTAATGCCAGCGTCAATTCTTTCAATCGGGTGCAACCGGTTCGATCGCCCCTGCCCGCTCGATCGGGCGCGGCCGGGTGGTCGCCAGCGCGAGACCCCAATCGGAATGAACCGGATCCCAGCGCCCTTTTTGCTAATTTTGAACCCGCTGGCCGTGATCCCCAATGGCAACCTCCCAGCAACACGGCTCCGCTCTCGATGGCGGGCCGCCGGTTGCCCCCCTTGGGGAACACCAGCCGATCGCGCAGTTTGCCCGAGCCACCACCGGAACCCATGGCCAGCCTGCCGGACTTGGAACCGATCTTTGCGCCAGCCCCCAGCCGCCTTGCGCCTTTGCCTCGATCGAGCAATCAGTTCCCCAGCACCCTGGCCGCCGCCAGTTCCACGGCAACCAATGACCCGGCCTATTTTGTGGTGGTGACCAACGGGCGATCGCCCCTCGCGCAACTGATTAACCGGCTCAGTGAACTGGGGGTTCCAGCTTCCAGCGTCTTCCCCAACGAAACCGGCGGTCTGCGCATTGGCCCCTTTGCCGACCAATCCATGGCCCAACAGTGGCGATCGCGTCTTGGGGCGGCCAACCTAACCACCGAGCTGATGCAAAACGGTTGGATCATCGACGGCAATAATCCCTAGAAGATCCCTAAGGCATCCCTAAGGCGGTCACCTCCGCGTTTATTGCCCCTGATCTTTAATATTTGCCCCTAATCTGGCGCGATCGCCCCTTCGCCCGCCGCCAGGGTTTGGCCATGGGCGCAATAGCTCTGTAACAGCTTGAGTCGCTCTTGCATGGTCGATCGCCGCTGGGCAAAGGTCGCTGGTTGGCGAGCCATGCGCAAAAATGCCCAATCTGTTTCCAGCAAACGTAACTGTTTGTAAATTTCCACTTGCAGTGATTGCTCCAGGCCGCTGCCCTCCGCCAGCCCCGTCACTGCCACCCGCAGATCGGCCAGCACTTCATTCAGATCCGCCGGAGGCTGGGTTGCCGCCTGCAAGCGCAATTCAAAGCATTCAAGCGTTAATCGTAGTTTTTCGTAGCCTTGATCCGATAAACTGCCATTATCGGCTGGTTCAAGCGAGCCAAGCGCTGCCTTTTCGGAATTTGACGCATTTTCACTGATCGAATCGGGAGATTGCATAGGGCGATCGGTTGTAATGAAGGGGCGGGGATCAGGGCGATCGGGTGTAATCCAAAAAACATCATTCCCAATTGCGTGAAACCGAAGAGAATTTAGTAGAATCTATTGCATTTCATAAAAATTTCCTCCAACCTTCGGGCCGTTCACAAACCACAGTCCAAAGGTCAGGGATGCTTAGAAAATTTGGTTGAAGCATGACAGAAACCAGCTTTCTAAGTTAGACCTAATTACAGCGTTCTCTAAATTTAAAACTCCTTTTAGCGATAACGGCCTCAGCCGCTATGTTCCAGCCAGGGCCAGGGGGTTAACAGCACCCTAGCAGTTTGAGGCTCTTCTTGTCGTCTCCGCAGGTCATTTTGCTTTCAGGCTCTTGGTTTTGAATTGCTGAGTTGATGTGTGATGTTCCCTCAGCCTGGGGTCATCACTCGGCCCCATTTCAGCCAGCCTTTTCCCCGTCTAAGCATTCACTTTGGTTGGCCATTGGTTGGCCATTGGTTCAGCTCCAGCCCTGAAGAATCGCCGTTTCCAATCGCCCTTTGCGCGGATTGGGCTTGATTGCACACCCTTCAGGCTGGGGATCATTCTCATCAATGGGAATTGGCCAGTGGAATGACCCTCACTCGTTCGATCGCTCCTCACCCCCCATCCCAGACCCTAACTTTTTTCCCTCAAAAATCCTATGGTTGTCGCCGTTTCCCACCATTACTCGCCCATTGATGAATATCCCAGCCTGTCCTTGCCCACCTGGCTCAGCCAATGTTTAATGGAGGATTTTCATCATCCCCAAGGCACAGAACGCCCCCTAGGCAACAGCTTGATTTGTCGAGCCTTTCAATTTGCCTATGATCTGCATCAAGATCAATATCGGGCTTCCGGTGAACCCTACATTGCCCATCCGGTGGCCGTGGCTGGTTTGCTGCGAGAATTGGGGGGCAGCCCCGAGATGATTGCAGCGGGTTTTCTACACGATATTGTGGAAGACACGGCTACAACCCCGGAAGATTTGGAAGCCAAGTTTGGTGCAGAAGTGCGATTTTTGGTGGAAGGGGTCACGAAGCTTTCTAAGTTTAATTTCTCTAGTAAAAAAGAGCAGCAGGCGGAAAATTTCAGGCGAATGTTTTTGGCGATGGCCAAGGACATTCGTGTGATTGTGGTGAAACTGGCCGATCGCCTGCACAATATGCGAACTTTGGAGCATTTGGCTCCGGAAAAACAGCGCCGAATTTCTCAAGAAACCATGGATATTTTCGCGCCCTTGGCCAATCGTCTGGGCATTGGGCGCTTTAAGTGGGAACTGGAAGATCTGTCGTTTAAATATCTTCAACCGGATGCCTATCGGGAAATTCAAGAACTGGTGGCGGAAAAACGCACCGATCGCGAGGCCCGGCTCGATCGGGTGTTGCAAATTCTGCGCGATCGGCTCAACCAACTGGGCATTCAAAGCGCCGAAACCAGCGGCCGGCCCAAGCATCTCTATGGCATTTACCAAAAGATGCAGCGCCAGAATAAAAGCTTCTGGGAAATTTATGACATTGCTGCCGTGCGCGTCATTGTCCAATCGGTTGATGAATGTTACCGCGCTTTAGCCGTGGTTCATGATGAATTTCGCCCCATTCCTGGCCGGTTCAAGGATTACATTGGTCTGCCCAAACCCAACCGCTATCAATCGCTTCATACCTCAGTAATTGGCTTGACGGGACGGCCCTTGGAGGTGCAAATTCGCACCGAAGAAATGCATCGAGTGGCGGAATACGGGATTGCAGCCCACTGGAAATATAAGGAAACGGGTGGTAGCCACTTGGCCGCTAGCACCGACGATGAAAAGTTTATTTGGCTGCGGCAATTGCTGGAATGGCAAAGCGATCTGAAGGACGCGCATGAGTATCTGGAAAATGTTAAGAAAAATCTCTTTGAGGATGAGATTTATGTCTTTACACCCAAGGGCGATGTGATTGCCCTCAGCAACCATGCAACCCCGGTGGATTTTGCCTACCGGATTCATACGGAGGTGGGCAACCATTGCGCGGGGGCCCTGGTGAATCGCCGGATGGTGACCCTGGACACGGGCCTGCAAAACGGCGACATCATTGAGATCATCACCCAGAAAAATGCGCACCCCAGCCTTGACTGGCTGAATTTTGTGGTGACGGCCACGGCCCGCAACCGGATCCGGCTGTGGTACAAGCGATCGCGCCGGGAAGAAAACATCAGCCGCGGCCGCGAACTGCTGGAAAAGGAACTGGGTAAGCAGGGGTTTGAAAGTTTTCTGAAGTCCGCACCCATGCAGGCGGTGGCGGAGCGCTGCAACTACCACAGTGTGGATGACACCCTGGCCGCGTTGGGCTACGGGGAAATTACGTTGAATATGCTGCTGGGGCGGATTCGTGAGGTGGTGAAAACCGCGCAACCGGTGGCCGAGGCGGTGATTATGCCGTCGTCCAGCCCGCGCCCCCACGGGGATTCGGGGTCAAATCGCCATCGCCTGTCGCCCATTTTGGGGGTGGAAGGGCTGTTGCATCACATGGCGGGCTGTTGTCACGCGGTGCCGGGTGAGCCGATCGTGGGGGTGGTGACCCGCAGCAGCCGGGGCTTGGCCATTCACCGCCAAGATTGCAGCAATTTGGCCAATGTGCCGGGCGATCGCCTGGTTCCGGTGAGTTGGAACCCCGAGGTGACCAATGTGGGTCGCCAGCCCACCTATCCGGTGGAAATTCGGGTGGAAACGATCGATCGGGTGGGGGTGCTCAAGGATATCCTGACCCGACTGGCGGACTCGAATGTGAACGTGAACCGGGCCGCCGTGAAAACCAAGCCGGGTGAAACGGCCATGATCACCTTGGGCATTGACATCTGCGATCGAACCCAGCTCGATCGGGTCTTTACCCACATTCGCAAGATGAGCGACGTGATTGATCTGCGGCGGGTTTTCCAGAACGCGGAATAGCGATCAACGGAAATGCTGGTGGGGGCGCACGGCCGTATACCCGTACGCTCCTACTTGGGCGCTTTTGTTGCTGAGGCCTGCCGCTTAGGCTCCCATGCCGGAATATTGCCGCAGACCCCGCCGCCAGAGCCAACGATTCAAGCCATAAAAAAAGCCACTCCACAGCCCGATCGCCAAGAGTCCCTTACCCCAATCCACCGGTAAACCCATCAACAACGCAGCGGGAAAGTGGATCAGATAAGGAAACGGAGTCCATTCCACAATCGATCGCACCAGGGGCGGAAACACTTCCAACGGAGCCAAAATTCCTGAACCCAGCAGATAAATAAAAAACCAAGCCTGTTCCAGGGCGGCCGCTTTTTCCATCCAAAATGCCCCCATGGCAAAGGTGTATTGAATTAAAAATCGCAGGCCAAAGGCCAAAAGCGTAATGATCATAAACCCCAAGAGATTTGTGGCGCTGGGCAGCCAAAATGATTGGGGATAGAGCACAAAAAATAAGATCACGAGCAACCCAATGATCGGCAATCGCACAAATCGCTCCGTGAGGTGGGAAACCAGGTGATGCCAAACTGGGTCGATCGGCTGTAAAAGCTTGGGCGAAAGGAGACCTTGGTTCACTTCTTTTTCAAATTCCCAAACTACCCAAACCACGTTCATTTGTCGAGCAATGAATGCGGCTAGGTAATATTGAGCAAATTGGATGGAAGACAGCCCGAATTGCCCCGTTTCCGCCGCTTTGACCCAAGCACCCATCAAAATGAACGGCACGGCCCCCGAAAGGGCCCAAAGCAATAATTCCGCCCGATATTCCAACATATAGGCGTAATAGGTGGTGCTTAGGGCGCGGAAGATGGCTCCCGATCGCCGAATTTGTGCCATTAAGGGCTTAGGGGAGGATTTAGGGGGTTGAGGAGTAGATGGCATGGGCGCAGTGATGATGAATTTCTAATTGAGCAGTTCCCAATGAATAAATTTCTGATGGATGAATTTTCGATGATCCAACTATCAATCAATCACAACGTAGATCAAATAGTGATCAAATTGTAATCAGAGAGCCATCAAACAGAGAAATTAAGAAATGAAGAAGAGCAATTAAGAAGAACGACCAGAAAAGCATAGTCAAAAAAGGTAGATCAAAAGTAGATCAAAAGTAGATCAAAAACCGTAAATCCAATCGTCAGGGACTGAGGTAGGGGCATGGATGTTCAAAGGCTACAGTCGATCGCCAATCGCCACGGGTTCTCGGTGGCAGCGGTCAGCCATTTGGCCGACAAGATTCGATCGGGACGCGGAACCATGGCCCAGTTTAATCACCCGGAGTTGGGCGGGGCGGGTCAATGGATGCAGGGAGGGATGGTGATGATTGGGGATCTGTTTAATCAGTCCCTGAAAGCTCGGGTGGCCAACCTGTGCCAAGACTTGTACCAGGACTTGGGCCAGACCTGGGCGACAGAATTGCCAACCACTCCAGGTGTTGCCCACTCAACCCAGGTGCAATACCAAAGCGCCCCGATCGCCCCACCCAGTCAGCCATCTCGCCAGCCCCCCAGTCAAGCAAGCCCTGGCCAGTCGCCGCTTCCCTGGAACCCCATGCCGCCCATGGACTTCGGAGCGGGCGATTGCTGGTGGCCAAGGGACTGGGGCCAGCCCTCAATCCAAGGCCACCAAAACCATCTGGATTATGCTTATTTTGCGCCGTTCAATCGCCTGGCCCTGCGACAGGGTGGAATGGTGACCGTTTATGACACCACGGGTTATCAGATTACGGGATTCAGCCAGCAACAAACGACGGAAAGCCAGGGGCTGATTTGTTTCAGTTCCCGGGGACAGGTGGCGGTTCGTCAGTTCCCACAGTTAGTTTGAGCATTGCCTCGACCGTTGCCATCCATGACCAGCGAACAGACCTTGGGCCTTCTACTGTTGCTAACCCTTTGTCCGGCTTTGGGAGCTTTGCCGCTCACGGACTGGATTGTGCGTTGGGGCACGGGCAAACGGTTGCGACGGTTGGGCACGGGAAATGTCAGCGTCTCGGCGGCTTTTTACCATGCGGGGCCTTGGTGGGGCCTGTTGGCCGTGTCGGGGGAGGCCCTGAAGGGATTGGGCGCAGTGTGGTTGGCTCGGCAGTTTTTCCCGATCGAGTCGGGCTGGGAATGGCTGACGATCGGGGGTGTCGTGTTAGGGCGCTACTGGGTGGGCCGAGGCGCGGGCATGACCAACGCCACTTGGGGGGCGATCGCCCATGAACCCAGTGCGGCGTTGCTGACGGGGTTGCTGTCGGTGTCCGGGTTTGCCTTCACGCGCGATCGCCAAACCAGTCGGCTGCTGGCCCTGGCGCTCTATCCGTTGATGTTGGGGTTGCTGAATCCCAATGGGGTCGATCGGGTGGTGGGGGCTGTGTTGGTGGCGGCTTTGCTGGCCTGGATTTGCCAAACCATGCCCGAGGATCTGGCCTTGGGGCGATCGGGAGCGGCCGCCGGTTCTCAAGGGGCCATGGGCTTTTTTCAAGGCAAGGCAGATTCAATGCTCTCTCTCGACCAACCACTAGATCCACAACGGGCCGGCACGAAGGCCGCCACCCTGTCCCGCTTGAAGGCTTGGGGCTATCCGGTTTTGCCCGGTTGGATTTTGCTGCCGGGAGATGATCCCGTGCTGTTGGCCAACCGCCTGGCGGGCCAGGGCGAGTTAACTGAAGGGGTGGCCCAAGCCATTTTTGATCCGCCTTTGATTGTGCGATCGTCCGCGATCGGGGAGGACGGCGATCGCTCGGCCGCCGCTGGCTTGTATTGCACTGTCAGTGATGTGCGTACCCCCTTGGAGTTGGTGGAAGCGGCGGCAGTGGTTTTTGTGTCCTATGACGCACCGGAGGCGATCGAGTATCGGCGCGATCGCAACCTGCCCGATGCCAGCATGGCCGTGCTGGTGCAACCACAAATTGCCGGAGCCTTTTCGGGAGTAGCCTTCAGCCGCGATCCCGTGACGCAACAGGGCGAAGCGGTTTTGGTGGAAGCCCTGCCCGGTTCCGCCGCCCAAGTGGTTTCCGGACGCATCACCCCCGAATCGTACCGAATTGATTTGAGTGAATTGGATGTGACGGCCTGGCGCGAGTCCCGATCGGTTGCCTTTCCGGGCCCGGCCAATCCGCCCCAGTCGATCGAGTCAGAATTGCGGGCCCTCGCCACCAGCACGCGCCCCCTGGCCGCCGAAACCGGAACCGGCGATGTGCCCGGCTGGTTGGTGCGGGAAGTGGCCCTGTTGACGCGGGATTTGGAATCTCACTTTGATGGCGTTCCCCAGGATGTGGAATGGACATTTGACGGCCAGCACCTGTGGATTTTGCAGGCTCGCCCCATCACCACCCTGCTACCCATTTGGACGCGGCGGATGGCCGCGGAAGCCATTCCCGGCGTAATTCGGCCCCTCACTTGGTCCATTAACCGGCCCATGACCTGTGGGGCTTGGGGGCGACTGTTCACGCTGGTTTTGGGCGATCGGGCAGCGGGATTGGATTTTTTGGAAACGGCCACCCTGTTCCACGGCCGCGCCTATTTCAACGTCACCCTGTTGGCGGATCTGTTTCGGCGGATGGGCTTGCCGCCCGAGAGCTTGGAAGCCCTCACCCACGGGGGCAAAATGAGCCGGCCACCCCTCACGGCCACCCTGCGTAACTTGCCGGGGCTGTGGCGGCTGTTGGGTCGGGAGTGGAATTTGGATCGATCGTTTCAGCGCGACTGGGAACAGTGGTTTGAACCCGGACTCCAAAACCTGGAAACCCTGCCAGCAGAACAGTTTTCAGAGCCAGAACGCCTTCTAGTACGGGCAGAACAGATTATGGGGCTGCTTGATCGCGCCACCGAGTACAGCATTTTGGCCCCCCTGAGTGCCGCCCTGCGCCAGGCGATCGGCCGTCGCAAACCGGAGCAACTGGATCCCAGCCGCCACCCGGAAGTGGCCGCCACCCGCTGGCTCCAGAATTTGGCTCAACGGATGCAAGCGGTTTTGTCCTTGGAGCGAATTCGCGCCTTGGATCAGGCCCCGGCCGTTTGGGCCGCCTTGGCAGAGTCACCGGAAGGGCGGGAAATTCTCGCCAGCTTTCAAGTGTTTCTGGACACCTATGGCTATTTGAGCGAAGTGGGAACCGATGTGGCCGTGCCCACCTGGCGCGAGGCGGTGGAAATTCCACAGACCATGCTGTTGCAGTTGGCCAAAACCCCAATCACCCAGCCCAGCAGCCCCCGCCGTCAAACCTCGATCGCCCAGCGCCGTCTTGATTTGAAAGGACAGGTGGCAGAACTCTACAACAAGCTGTTGGCGCAACTGCGATGGACTTTTGTAGCCCTAGAGCAGCAGTGGCAGGTGATCGGCCTGTTGCAGCAGGAAGGCGACATTTTCTATTTGGAATTAGCCGAAATTCGGCAATGGGTGGCTCACCCCCAAAACCAAAACCTGCAAAGGATTCTGACCGCTCGGATTGCCCAACGCCGCCAGGCCTTTGCCGATTGGTGCGAAACGCCAGCCGCTCCGTTGGTCTATGGCCAAGAGCCGCCCCTTTGTGCGCTGGAGTGGAGTGCGGCGGCGGCGCGATCGACCCTCCGTGGGTTGGGCGGCAGTCCCGGCCGGGTGGAGGGGCGTGTGATTGTGATTCGATCGCTGAGTGAACTGACCCTGGCTCCGGCGATCGATCAACGATCCATTTTGGTGATTCCCCATGCGGATGCGGCTTGGGGGCCCCTTCTGGTGCGGGCTGGCGGCCTCATTTGCGAGGCGGGGGGGCGCTTATCCCACGGAGCGATCGTGGCGCGGGAATATCGAATCCCAGCGGTGATGGACATTCCCAACGCCACCCAACGACTCCACACGGGGCAACTGTTGCGGCTGGATGGCACAACCGGCACGATCGAGATCTTAGATTGATTGACCTTGGGGCCGGCTCGATCGTCCGGTTTGTCGGCTGGAAAATACCGCTCTGTTAATCCGCATGAACAGCCCATTCATCACAGCTCGATCGGGCTTTGACTCGATCGGGCTGTGATCTGGTGAGTTCGGTTAATCAACAATGGCGGTGCAGTCAATTTCCACCAATACATTCTTAGGCAAACGAGCCACTTCCACGGTTGCCCGCGCCGGAGCCGTTACCTCAGAAAAGTATTTGGCATAAACCGCATTTACCATGGCGAAATCATCCATATTCGCCAGGAAAATCGTGGTTTTCACCACATTGGCAAAACTGGTTCCTCCGGCTTCTAAAACTGCTTCCAGATTTTGCAGCACCCGTTCCGTTTGGGCCACCACATCGCCTTCATGAACGAGTTGATTGGTGGCCGGATCAATGGAAATTTGCCCCGAAGCAAACAGCATTCCATTCGCGACGATCGCTTGGTTATAGGGGCCAACGGGATTAGGTGCTTTGTCGGTTTGAATAACTTGTTTAGGCATGATCTAATGGGCAACCAGAGAATTAGTAATCAAAATCAGGGGCGAGGTCGCTGTCCATAATAGCGGTAACGGAGGTAATCTTCGAGGATGCGATCGTGATCGAAGCAAAGATTTTTGGGTAATTCCCAAGGATTAAAAATCGCTAAATTTTGGGCATCATCGGCCGCTTGGGGATTGCCCGTAGCCGTGGCAATAAACACCACGCTCATCGTGTGTTTGCGCGCATCCCGCAGCGGGTCGGAATAGACATAGAATTGCTCGACCAAATTCACCGCCAAGCAGGTTTCTTCGAGGGCTTCTCGCCGAGCCGCATCCTCCACCGATTCGCCATAATCCACAAAGCCGCCGGGAATGGCCCAACCCAGCGGATCGTATTTGCGTTCAATCAACACGATCGGGCGGTGGGGGCGATCGACCAATTCAATAATCAAATCCACCGTGGGGGCTGGATTGCGGTAGGTTGGCTCACTCATGATTTTTGCGGGAAAGAATAGGAACCGGCGAGGGGATAGACCGTGCCGCGATCGGTATCGAAGGCCCAGGCGGTAATTTTGGGCGATCGCACAATCTCCAGCCGTTTTTGGGGATCAGACACCAATTTTTCTAGCTCAAAACTCTTGCTCCAGCGATTATTAGGACAAACAAAATCACCAATGATTTGCCCCATGCCACGATAGTTTTTGCCCACTTTGGCTGCTGTGAAGGGAATTGTTGCGCCGTCTTTTTCGTAAGCCAATAAAACTGATCGCGTGGGTTGGCAACCACCGCCCAAAGTCAGCTCGCCACCGGCCACATATTCCCAAACATCATCATTTTTTTGAATTGTTAGGGTTTGGAAGTTTCCGGCGATCGGTTGATTTTGGGCTAAGGCTTTCAGATCCGTTTTTTCGGGAATTGGGGGAACAATTGGCGGACGCACAAACCCAAGCTGATTGGTGTCGCGAATGGTGTTGAGAACATGGTCATTCAGTTCAGGATAAATCCACTCGGTGAAGCAGCGTTCATCTTGGAAACTGTTGATGAACGTTAAGCAAGCTTTGCCCTGATGGCGATCGCGACTGAAGTTCGCCAAGTTGCGCGACCCGATCGCAAAGCTGGCGTAATGCAACACCAAAAACAGGGTTAGCCCAAAAATCACCAGCCCTTTTCGCCAGGGTTTGGGTAAGCGGTGTTGAGTGAATTGGGGCAACAAAATCGCAGACAGATGGATAATCGCAATCCATAGATAAAGCGAAAAGGTTTGGTAGCGGGAGGTCAGGGCAGCATCGGGCCCAAACCCAAACCGCCCAAGGGTGACGATCGCATCAGTACCGATCGCATAGCACCCAAAAATCACCCACTCAAACGATCGCACCCGATCGCTCCGCCAAGCCAGGATTACTAACCCCAAAAAGCCCAGCAATCCCAACGCGCCCAGCAGTTGACTCAGCCCCAAATCGTCAAACCCCAGGATTGCCCCCATCAAGGCAAACCAATATTTCAACCCGGCGATCGGGTGTTGCAGGGGCCCCGCGAAACTCGGGTGGCTGGGGGGTTTGTAATAATCCCAAAAATAGAGCAGCAAATTCGCCGCCATCGCCGCGAGCCACACCCCCAACCCAATCCAGGATTGGCGAGCCGTCGTACCCAACGATTGAATCGATCGCCCCAAATCTCCCACAATCCCGTAGGGGCGCACCGCCGTGCGCCCACCAGAATCATCGCTTTGTACCGATACGTGACCATCATGATCGCGCCGGCCCAAGTCAACAATCCAATCCTTTAAGAACAGCGCCGGAAAGGAGAGAAACCAGCAAAACATCCCGCTCGCACTGGAATAGGTGCTGATTGTGGCTAACAGAATATTAATTGCAATTTTCTGCCAAAATTTCAGCGAAGATTGCGCCAACCACAAGCTAGTGGTGATGCAAAAAATCGGCAGGAAAACAACAATTTGAATGCTATAAACCCAGTTTTCCCATTGGGACGGGCTGAAGAGTAAGCAACTGGCTAAGGCAAAGGCGATCGCCTGAAATTTACGATCCAAAACCGTCGATCGCCCCAGGGCAAAAATCGCCCCCGCCGCCCCACAAACCAGGGCAAAAATCACCGCCAACTCTGCCCGAATATCCCAGCCGGTCAGATAAGCCAAGCCCAAAAAAATTAGCCGAGGAAAGACTTTGCGGCTTTCATTGTGCTGGGAAATAAAATCCGCGAAGGTCAGGGGTTGTTGCTCCGCCAACTTCACGAACAACACCCCCGGCGTGTCCCACTGGTCGTAAGTGGGTAGGTTTACGCCATAACGCACCATCAAGGCCGCCAGCAGCAGCGCGGGCAGCACCCAAACCGCCAGCCACGGCCAGCCCTTCGATCGAACGGCATTCAACACACACCACTCCTGGCCAGAACCTAACGCAAATAGGCGATCGTCACGCCCGTGCCGCCATCCTCGCGGGGGGCATCCTCAAACCGTTCCACCAGTCGATGGGTTTTGAGGTGGGCGCGCACGCCGTCTCGCAGTTTACCGGTTCCCTTGCCATGCAAGATCCACAGGCAACCAAAGTCAGCGGAAATGGCCCGATCGATCGCCTGTTCCACCTCGATTTCCGCGTCGGCCACCCGGGCCCCGCGAATGTCCAGGGTGTTGCCGCTGGTGCGGAGGATCGATCGCTCCTTGGTTTTTGGTGGGGGCGCGGGTTTTGGCTCCGGTTTTTGCACCTCGATTTTTTTGCCATCGAGGGATTCCACATCGGCAAAACTGAGGGTCGCTTTAATCAGCCCCATCCGAATCGTGATTTCCTCGTCGGCCTCATCGATCGCCAACACCTCCGCCGCGCCGCCGAGCTTGGGCACTCGCACCCGTTCGCCCACCTGGGGTTTGTAGCCCTTGGGTTTCGGTTTCGGCTGCTGGGAGGGCAGGAATTTTTGGGCAATTTCACCCACCTGGGCCGTGGCTTGCTGGGCTTGCTGGCCCGTGGGTGTGCCCCGCTGCAACTGCCGGATCACCTGGGCAATTTCGCTGCGGGCCCGCTCGATTTCCTTTTGGACGGCGGCTTCTTGGGTTTGTTTGAGCTGATCTTCGCGCTCCTTCAGGGTTTGGGCCTTGCGATCGATTTGCTCATGCAAAAATTCCGCCCGTTGCAACAGGTGCGCCACCTCGTTGGCCTTGGCTTCCTGGCGGCGGCGTTCGGCTTCCAGTCCCGCGATCGTCCGGTTGATGTCTTCTGATTGGCCGCCAACCCGATCGCCCGCGGCCGTCACCACGGCTTCATCCAACCCCAACCGGCGGGCAATGCTCAAGGCGTTCGATCGCCCCGGAATCCCCCACAGCAACCGATAGGTGGGGCTGAGGGTTTGGTCATCAAATTCCACCGAGGCGTTCTCGAACCGGCTATCACGATATTTCAGGGTTTTCAGTTCCCCAAAGTGGGTCGTGGCCACGGTCAAGCGGGCGCGATCGGCCAGGGCTTCCAACAAGGCGGCAGCCAGGGCGCTGCCCTCAGCCGGATCGGTTCCTGCGCCCACCTCATCCAACAACACCAACGATTCCAGACCACGTTCCCGTAGGGGCGCACCGCCGTGCGCCCTTTCCGTCGCGATCGCACCCAACCCGTTTTGATCATCCGAATCATCGTTGGTGGCGGGGCGATCGGCGGAGGGCGCAAGGCCTTGCGCCCCTACGGTTTCGTTTCCGTCGGATTCTGGATTGTTGGCATCGTCAAAATCACCCTCGGGTAGGGGCGCACCGCCGTGCGCCCTCTCCGTGGCGATCGCACCCAACCCGTCGGTGGCGGCAGGGCGATCAGGCTCCAGGGCATCCAGGATACGGACGATCCGGCGGATGTGACCCGAGAAGGTGGACAAATTCTGCTCGATCGACTGTTCATCACCGATATCCGCCAACACCTGGCTGAACCACGGCAACTCTACCGGCTCCCGCGCGGGCACAAACAGCCCCGCCTTCGCCATCAGGGCCGCCAAGCCCAGGGTTTTCAGGGTGACGGTTTTGCCCCCGGTGTTTGGCCCCGTAATTGCCACCACCCGAATCGTCGGATCGACGCGCACGTCGATCGGGATTACGTCCCGCCCTTGCTCGTGCTTCTGTTGCCAAATCAGCAGCGGGTGGCGCAACTGCCGCAGGGTCAGGGTTTCGCCGGCTTCAATAAAACGCGGCGCATTGCCCTCAATCCAAAAGGAATAGCGGGCCCGCGCGGCGGCCAAGTCCAGCTCCGTGGCCACCGCCAGCAGTCGCTCCAGATCCGGAGCTACTTCCGCAATCTGCTCGCTCAACCGCCGCCGGACGATTTCCGACTCGATCGCTTCCTGCCGTTGCCATTGGCGCAGGCGGTTGTTTTGCTCCGTAATCGTGTGGGGTTCCACGTAGAGGGTCGCGCCCGTGGAAGACGTGTCGTGGACAATGCCGCGAATCACGTCCTTGTGGCTGGCCTTCACGGGAATCACGAACCGATCGCCCCGTTGGCTAATATTGGGTTCCTGAATCGCGTTGGACTGCTGCTGCATGATGTTGTGCAGCTTTTGATAGATCCAATCGCGGCCGGCCCGCAGCTTTTCGCGAATTTCCGCCAACTTAGGGCTGGCGCGATCGGTCACATCGCCGCGATCATCGATGCAGTAGTGAATTTCCTGCTCCAGCTCCGGATAAGTCCGCAGTTCCTCAACCAGGGCCGCCAGGGCCGGTAGATCTTCCCGCTGATCGATCGCCCGCCGCAGGTTCCGCGCCCCCGATAGGGTGGTGGCCACTTCCAGCAGCTCCTCGCCGGCCAGCACACCACCCCGAGTCGCCCGATCGAGCGCCGAGCCAATATCCGCAATCCCGCCAAAATTCAGACCCCCCGTAGCGCTGCGTTCCAGCTCCCAGGCCTCGCGGGTTTGGGCCAACAGGGTTTCGCTGGTGCGGCGATCGCTCGGAATCGGTAACTGACGCGCCACGATCGCCCCTAGCTTGGTTGCCGTAAAGGTTGCCAGATGCTGGCAAAGGCGCGGCCATTCCAACAATTCCAGGGTTTCAATCTGGATCGACTCAGCTTGATTGGCAATCAGTGACGATGGCAACGGAGACACAGGCGACCTAACGTTATTGCGATGAAAAACGGCGCGGTTCTTCTATTGTAAAGGTCAAGCTCAAAAGACAGATCTAGGAAATTTCAGAAATTGCTGATCTTGTCCTGCTTTGTCCTTGATCAAATTTTCTAATTCAGACCTGATTTTGATTCCAGGATTAATCTGGCTATATTCTTGGGTCTAACTGTGTTGATCCTGATTGCATTTTCTGCCATTGCGTTGACTGGCTGCATCGATCGTCTGATCGCTGACGGCTCCAATTTTTGATTGATCTAACTTGACTGATCCAACTTGGTTGATCTAATACATTTGCAATTCAATTTGCCGAATCGAAATGAAGCGTTCGTCAGGCAAAAGAATCACTCGATCTTGAAAAATCGGTCGCCCGCGAAAGGTGTGCCGATTCACCACAATTCCATAGGGCCGCCGAGCGCGATCGACCATAATCACGCAGTAGGCCTCATAGATGGCTCGGGCTGCTCGCAACAAGTCCAGCTCTGGCCCCTCTGGCGGCAGTTCCAGGTAGTCTGCATAGTCGGTCTCGGGCGGCTGAGACCGTTTAGACAAGGCACGCGATCGGGTGGATGAGTATGGCACAGGGCAGAACCAAGGTGAAGGAAACAAGCAAAGGAACGCGGGGAAGTGCCCCATCACCCATCATCAAGGCACTCTAATTGCAGGTTTACCTCAAATGGTGACAGAATTCCAGTCTCAATTTTTCAGTGATCCCATCAAAGTCCTACAAACAGCACTTTGAAGCATAAATTTAAGACCTGCATCTAAAACATGTATCTAAAACATGTATCTAAAACATAAATTTAGAACACAAATTTGGAACATGTACTTAAAACATGACTTTCTCAGAAATCCAAAGACTCTGTTGATAGTCGAGGATGCAGCTCCAACCCTGCTGGCTTAAGAATTCCTTTGTGAGTCGGGCTTTGCCACCGCCCGGTAACCCATTGTCATCGAGCAAAATGATGCAACCCTGCCGTAATTTATCCCAGGCGGCTTCAATTTCTGCCAGTTGATGGGCCTGAGATTGTTGTTGAATTTGAGGATCGTCCCACCAATCCAAACTATCCAAATACAGCAAGTCGATCGGGCGATTGAACTGTTTGAGGAAGGTCACCGAATCACTGCAAACATACTCAATTCGCTGAGCCACATGCTGGGTGCAGTGCTGGGAAGTGGTCAGATTTTCCGGCGACAGATCCACCGTCCAAAGACGACCGCCATCAAAGGTTTCTAGGGTTTCACCAAAGATGGTGGTTGAGCAGCCAGCTCCCCAGTCGTCGGGTAGTCGCTGAGTGCCGGTTTCCACAATCACCCCATCCCGCCGATCGCCCAAGTGTTGCAAAAACAGCCCGATCGCTGACTTGAACGTTGGATAGCGGGCTTGGGGGGCTGACCCAAAGCGTTGGTCAAACCAGCCCCCAAAATAGCCAAACGTCGCAGATCGTGAAGTCATTAGGTTAAGGGTGCGATCGACTGGAGTTGTAGGCTGGGGTGATCTCCCTCCACCTGTTGACAATTCCACTCGTTTTTGAACAACAAAACGGGACGATCCCACATATCTTTGACGGTCATGGCATTAAACAACCGGCCCACTTTGGCTAGCTCATCCCAACCGGCAGTGACCCAACGGGCCACGGAATAGGGCAGCAGCTCAACCCGTGATTCCACACCGTATTCACTTTGCAGGCGGAATTGCACCACTTCAAATTGCAGTTGCCCCACGGCCGCCAGAATTGGATCGCGCTTGGCTTCGTCGGTGGAATACATGATTTGGACGGCTCCTTCTTCACGAAGTTCCGAAATTCCCTTCTGAAATTGTTTGAATTTAGAGGGGTTAGGGTTTCGCAAATAGGCAAAGAGTTCCGGCGAAAAACAGGGAATGCCTTCGTATTCAATTTTGGGGCCGATGTAAATGGTGTCCCCGATCGAGAAGGCTCCAGGATTGTTTAAGCCAATGACATCGCCCGCGTAGGCTTCCTCAACGGATTCGCGATCCTGGGCAAAGAGTTTTTGCGGCCGAGCCAATCGTAAGCTTTTGCCCGATCGCGCATGGGTCACCACCATGTCTTTCTCGAATTTGCCGGAGCAAACCCGCACAAAGGCCACCCGATCGCGGTGTTTCGGATCCATGTTGGCCTGCAACTTGAAGACAAAGCCCGAAAAATGCTCATGGGTTGGGTCAACGGCTCCAGTTCGGGCGGTGCGGGGGCCTGGCTTGGCCGCATAGTCCAAGAAGGCATCGAGAAACAGTTGCACCCCAAAATTGGTCATGGCACTGCCGAAGAAAACGGGGGTGAGTTCGCCGGCCAAAACCGCTTCGAGATCCAACTCAGAACCCACTTCTTCAATCAGTTCCAGTTCATCCCTAAAGGCTTGATAAACATCCGGTTCCACCAGTTCCAGCAGTTCCGGTGCGTCCAAGTCCAGGGTGGTTTCGCCGGCCATTTTGCTGCCGTGGCGCGATCGCTGGAACAGATGCACTTTCCGAGTGCGGCGATCGAACACTCCTTTGAAGCGATCGCCCGTCCCGATCGGCCAGTTCACCGGATAGGTGGCGAGTTTTAGTTCTTTTTCAATTTCATCTAATAGATTCAGCGGTTCTTGAGAGGGGCGATCGAGCTTGTTGGCAAAGGTAAAAATCGGCAATTTCCGCAACCGGCAAACCTCAAAAAGTTTGCGCGTTTGTGGCTCCAACCCTTTAGCCGCATCAATCAACATCACCGCATTATCCGCAGCGGCCAGGGTGCGGTAAGTGTCTTCGCTGAAATCTTGGTGACCGGGCGTATCCAACAAATTAATTTGGCAGTCACGATATTCAAACTGCAACACCGTGGAGGTGATGGAAATGCCCCGTTGCTTTTCCAATTCCATCCAGTCTGAGGTGGCCTGGCGCTGGTCGCGACGGGCCCGCACGGAACCGGCTTCGTGAATTGCACCGCCATACAGGAGCAACTTTTCCGTGAGGGTGGTTTTCCCCGCGTCTGGGTGGGAAATGATGGCAAAGTTGCGGCGGCGGTTAACTTCCACAGCCAGTTTGGCGGAGTCGGCGAATTCAACGACCATGGTTCAACGGAAGGATTGGCTTTCAGATTATAGGGGCTTGGGCCGGTGTGGGCGGCTGGGGCCCGATCGATTGCAGCCGACGCAACCGATCTCGATCGCAACCATCCTGTTAAATCGATCGCACGGGAACCGAATCAATCCTTGTATCTTCTGAGGATCAGAATCCGGTTTTCAATGGCAGTCAGAATTGGCTGAAAGCCGAAAGTTGCTGAAAGCTAATGGATTGAAACGCCGTCTGACATACCATTGACAACCCCCTGACATCTGGCGGCCTTAGGCTGACCGACGATTACCCAGCGGCTGGGCCGCGTTGGAGTCCTGCGTTTTGAGGTGCGATCGACATGCGAAACAATCTCAGCCTTGCGATCACCACCCTAATGACTGTGGTTGGCTTGCAGCTTCTGTTGCTACCGCGATCGAGCACCACAGCCAAAATTCCCCAAACAATAGCTTGCACCCAGGCGGCGGTTTCCGGGCGCTGGTTTGGGGTTTCCTTGGGGCAATCGCAGCAGCAGCTTGATGATCCTTGGACGATCGCCACCCTGGAAACCAATACCATTCCCAGTCCTCAAGGGGCGCTGGATTGGCTGCGGGGCCATACGATAGGCTGCGAACCGCCCCCATCACCCTGTCTCTTATACACATCT
>NZ_LIRO01000019.1:0-1106 GCF_002742025.1 Limnothrix sp. PR1529 | reverse complement strand
TCTTCGGCTGGTTCACGGAAGTGTTGCGATCGCCCGCCTTTGCCCCGGAAAAAATTGCCCTCGCCAAAACCCAACTGCGGGGGAACATTGCCCGGCGCAACGACGACCCCGACGGCATCGCCAGCCGTGAATTTGACAAATTGCTCTACGGAGCCAACAGCCCCTACGCCCGCACGGTGGAATACGCCACGCTCGATCGGATCGATCGCCCGGCCGTGGAGTCGTTCTATCGGCGCTATTTCGTTCCCCAGAACATCATCTTGGGCATTTCCGGGGACTTCGATCGCACAGCCATGCGCCGCCTGATCGAAGCCCGCCTGGGCGACTGGCAGCCGGGCCCCAACCGTGAAAATCCGCTACCCGCCGTCAGCCAAGTGCAGACCAGCGGCGTGTTTGTGGTCGATCGGCCCCAGCTCACCCAAAGCTCCGTTGTTCTGGGTCACCTGGGCGGCCTCGTCAGCAACACCGACTACCCCGCCATGGCCGTCCTCAATGATGTGCTGAATGGCTTTGGGGGTCGCCTGTTTAACGAACTGCGATCGCGCCAGGGCCTTGCTTACTCGGTCTATGGCTACTGGAGTCCGAATTATGACTTTCCTGGCACTTTCCAAGCCGGTGGCCAAACTCGTTCCGAAGGAACTGTGCCCCTAATTCAGGGCTTAAAGGCAGAAATTGCCAAAGTTCGTAGCCAGCCAATTAGTAATCAAGAGTTGAATTTTGCCAAGGAATCAGCCCTCAATTCCTTCATTTTCAACTTTGCTGACCCGTCTCAAACCCTCGGCCGATTGATGACCTACGATTACTACGGTTATCCTTCTGATTTTATTTTCCGCTACCAAAAAGCCGTTCAAGCTACCACCATTGAGGATGTGCAGCGGGCAGCACAGACTTATCTAAAACCTGATCAATTGGTGACCTTGGTGGTGGGAAATCAGAAGTCAATTCAGCCACCACTCAATCAATTAGGACAGCCGGTAACCGCTTTGGATGTCGCAATTCCCGGTGTACCAACTGGCCGCAATTCTTGACCTATTTGGTTCACTCAGCCTGAGTTGCAATCAAAACTGTAGTGTTACCGAGAACCATAGGAACAAGGGGCTTAAGCC
>NZ_LIRO01000085.1:0-1332 GCF_002742025.1 Limnothrix sp. PR1529 | reverse complement strand
CTGGATCTTGAATTCTGGATCCTGGATGTTGGAATGCTGGCTATTGGGCGACAGCGTTTGGATCGCCGCTTTGTAGATCGCCACTTGTTGAATCGCCGCTGCTGGCTGGGAGCGTTTGAATCGTGACTGAATGGGCAACTTTTGCACCATTCAGCCTCCTCAACCGATCGCCCCAAAGGCTATTTGGGCAATAGCTTCAGCACCGTGCGATTTTCAGGGGTGAAGGTCTTGCGAGCCACCCGTTGCACATCGGCCGGCGAGATCGAGCCAATTCGATCTAGCTCCGCAAACAAATTGCGCCAATTGCCCGTTTTGGCTTGATATTCCGCCAGCAGGGCCGCCATGGTGCTGTTGGAGTCGATCGCCCGCAGTTGGTTGGCCCTGGCTTGGGTTTTCACGCGCTCTAGTTCCGCCTCGCTCACCGGCTCATTTTTCAGGCGATCGAGTTGGCGATGCAGTTCCACCGCAATTTCATCCACAGAATGATCCGGCGCACTCAGGGCATAAAACAGCATCAGCGTCGGGTAGCGATCGCCCGGAAACCCGTATAAACCCGCGATCGAGAGGGCCAATTGCTTCTCCTGCACCACCGACTGATAAAGGCGAGAAGTGCGCCCATCCGACAGCAAACTCGCGATCGCCTCATAGACCACATAATCGGGATCTGTCTTGGCCGGTGCGTGATAGCCCTCCAAGTACCAAGGCTGAGATTCAAGCTGCAAATTGACCGATCGCGTGGCTGTTTGGCGCGGCTCCACCGGAATTGGCAAATTCGGCAGGGGCCGCCGTTGGAATCGACCGAAATAAATTTCCGCCAGCCGCTTCACCTCCGTCGGCACCACATCCCCCACCACCACCGCCGTCAGATTATTGGGCGGGTAATGGGCCTCATAGAAACGGCGCACATCCAACCGGGTCAGGTTGCGGATGTCTTCGTCATAGCCAATCACCGGCCGATGGTAGGGATGAACCTTAAAGGCTGATTCCAAAAACACTTCCACGGCCTTCCCGATCGGGGAGTTATCCGTGCGCATCCGGCGCTCTTCCAGGATCACATCCTGTTCCTTATAAAACTCCCGAAACACTGGATCCAAGAAGCGTTCTGACTCCAGCGACATCCACAACTCCAGCTTATTGGCTGGGAAACTGTAGAAATAGCGCGTGGCATCCGCAGAAGTGGTGGCATTGAGACCCACGCCGCCCGCCTGTTCCACCAACCGCCCAAACTCGTTTTGTTTCACGAAGGGTTGGGCCTGCTGTTCCAAGGCCAGCAACTGTTGGCGCAGTTGTTGGGCTTCGGCGGTTTTGCCCTGGTCGCGCACCGTTTCGTAT
>NZ_LIRO01000092.1:0-5825 GCF_002742025.1 Limnothrix sp. PR1529 | reverse complement strand
TTCCAAATCCCGATCGCCCCGCCGAGCATTCCACCGGTCACCAGCAAACCCAACAGCCCGATCGCCAGGGAATTCGCCAGGGAATTCGGGGTTTGGCGCTGGCTTGTCTGGCCCAGATAGCTGGTCTCAATCGTTTGAGGTTCGCTCATCATTAATTAACCAAATCCTAAGGCCAGGATCTTAGGCCAGAAAACAAGCGGGCGATCGCCCGATGCTCTATCCTTTGATGGGACGGGTGATGATTTCAGCCGATCGCTTTGCGATTTTTTGGCGCATTCGGTGAATTCATTAAACCCAACTCCATGCCGCCTTTCTCAATTGTTTTCAGCCATGACTGCCACCCAGGTCAGCGACCTCGAAGCCCAACTGAGCCAACTGCAAGCCGAAGCCCAAAGCGCGATCGGCCAAGCCCCTGACCTCGACGCGATCGAGCAGTTGCGCGTTGCCTTCCTGGGCAAAAAAGGCAAAATCTCCGCCGTGCTGGGGGGCATGGGCAAGCTGCCCGCCGAAGATCGGCCGCGGATTGGAGCCAAGGCCAACGAAGTGAAAGACGCGGTGCAAGACCTGCTCGATCGCCGACGGGCAGATCTGCAAGCGGCGGCCATTCGGGCCCGGCTGGATGCGGAAACCTTGGATGTGACCGCGCCGGGAACCTATCGCCCCTTAGGCCGCAAGCATCCCCTCGCCAGCACGATCGACCGGGTAGTCGATATCTGCGTTGGCTTGGGCTACACGGTGGCCGATGGCCCCGAAATGGAAACGGACTATTACAACTTCGAGGCCCTGAACACGCCCGCCGACCACCCGGCCCGCGACATGGCCGACACTTTCTATTTGCCCGACGGCAACCTGCTGCGCACCCACACTTCCGCCGTGCAGCTTCGCTACATGGAAGAGCGCGAACCGCCCATCCGCGTTGTGGCTCCCGGCCGGGTCTATCGACGCGACACGGTGGATGCAACCCATGCGGCCGTGTTCCACCAAATTGAGCTGCTGGCGATCGATGAGGGCCTGACCTTCACGGACATGAAAGGCACGATCGAAACCCTCCTGGGCGAAATTTTCGGGGAAGTGGAAGTGCGGTTCCGCGCCAGCTACTTCCCCTTCACAGAACCCTCGGCGGAGGTGGATGTGAAGTGGAAAGGGCGCTGGCTAGAGGTGCTGGGTTGCGGCATGGTGGATCCCAACGTGATGAAGTCCGCTGGGCTGGATCCGGAGGTCTATTCAGGCTTTGCGGCGGGCTTTGGGGTGGAGCGCTTCGCCATGGTTCTGCACCAAATCGACGATATTCGCCGGGTTTATGCCAGCGATCTCCGGTTTTTACGCCAGTTCTAAGCAAGTCTCATCCCATCAGGTTTAATTCCCATCAGGTTTAATTAATTGTGCTCCCGATGGCGACGAGCAACGATGGGGCCGATCGCTGGCGATCGCTGATGGTGGGGAATTCGCGCTGGCATTGGGGCGATTGGACGGGCGATCGGCTCGATCGCGCTTGGGATGATGCACAGCCGCCCCCGGATCACCTGGCCCTAGAGCGACCCGTTTGGGCCGCCTCAGTGGTTCCGGGGGCACTCGATCGATGGAGCGATCGGGCTGACTGGCGCATCATCACGTTGGCCGATCTCCCGATCGGGGGGCTGTATTCCACCTTGGGGATCGATCGCGCCTTGGCTGTGCTGGGCGCGGGTCAGCGCTACGGATTCCCGGCTTTGGTGATTGATGGCGGCACGGCCCTGACCGTGACGGCTGTGGATCCAAACCGGCAACTGATCGGCGGGGCGATCGCGCCGGGGTTGGGGTTGCAATTGCGCAGCCTCACGGAAAAAACTGCCGCCCTGCCGGCCGTGCTGCCACCCACCCAACTCCCAACCCTCTGGGCCCAGGACTCGATTGGGGCGATCGCCAGTGGGGTGGTCTGGGGCGTGGCCGTCCTGGCGCAAACTTGGTTGCAAACCTGGCGATCGCGCTATCCCCACGGCACGGCGGTGATTACCGGCGGCGATGGCCCCGCGATCGCGCAATATCTCCGGGCAATTGACCCAACCCTCACGGTTGATTTACACCCGGATCCTTCCATCATCTTTGCGGGCATTCAAGCCGTTCGTTCTCAGAACAAACCAGAATGTTTCCAAAACCCTTAAGCGCTCATCCGCGACAGACCAACCACAGATGAGCCAGAACGTAACAGAATATTAATAATCAGTTTAAACTGCTTAATTGCGTTGTTTTGAACTCGTTGGGTCGCGATTGCCCAGGACATTCTGATACTTTATTTCCCCCAATCATGACCCAAACTCAAGGTACGGCACTGGTTACGGGTTCCGCCATTCGGCTTGGCAAGGCGATCGCCCTCGGCTTGGCCAAAGCAGGCTACAACATTGCCCTGCACTATGGTTCCTCCCACGATGCAGCCCAGGAAACGGCGGCGGAATTTCGCGCTTTGGGAGTGGAATGCGAGCTGTTTCCCTTTGACTTGCTCCATGAACCGGACATGCAGCCTTTGATCGATCGCGTGCGATCGCGCTTTGGCGATTTAAACCTGTTGGTTAACAGTGCTTCCGTGTATGACGCAGCCCCGATCGCAGAGACAACGCCTGACCTGTTTGCCAAGCAATTTAAGGTGAATTTTGAAGCCCCCTACTTCCTCACCCAAGCCTTTGCCAAAAACGGCGGAACCGGCTGTGTGATTAACATCATCGACAACAAGGTGGCTTTCAACCAATATCAATATTCAGCCTATTTGCTCTCCAAAAAAGCCTTGGCAGAATTTACAAAATTGGCGGCGATCGAACTGGCTCCCCAAGTGCGGGTTAATGGCATTGCTCCGGGTGTCATTTTGCCCGCCGGGAGCCGCACCAGTGACTATATTCAGTGGCGAGTTCAGGGCATTCCCGTGAAGCAACAAGGCTCTACGGAAAACATTTCCCAAGCGGTGAACTATATCCTGAATAATCCTTTTGTGAATGGGCAAATTTTGTTTGTGGATGGGGGCGAATCCCTAACCAATGTGGGGCAAAATGCCGTGACCTACGAGCAGACCACCCAAATTAAGCAATAAACACAAGGGCGATCCCAACCGGCGATCGCCCTTTTTTCCAGCGATCGCCTGTTCCCGTTTAACCAACGTTTGATCCCGCTTCTGAGGCTAAATTCTATGTATCAAGCAATTTTGTCCGTTGGTTCCAACATTGAACCCCAGCACCATTGCCAGCAAGCGGAGCAAATTTTAGCCCAGGAACATCAACTGGTTGATAAATCCGCTTACATTGTGACCGCTCCCGTTGGCTATCAAGATCAAGATGATTTCTTGAATGGGGCCTATTGGGTATCCACCCACTTAAGCTATTTGGAATTTAATCAATATTTGAAGGATTTGGAAAAGCGCCTAGGGCGTGTCAAGGGGCCAATTAAATCTGGCCCCCGGACGATCGACCTCGATATCATCATTTGGGACGGGCAAGTGGTACATGATGATTTCTACAGTAAGGATTACACCAAGATTCCGGTGCAAGAGCTGCTCGATCGCCACGGAATTCAATTGGCGGCATCCCAGGCGATCGGCTAAATTTTCGGTGAATTTCCTGACCCGATCGCGTAGCCGATTTCATCACCCATTTCCGGTGAATCCCCGGTTTAAAAACCTACTCAAACACCACCGTGCGGTTGCCATACACCAACACCCGGTTTTGTAAGTGCAACCGCACCGCTCTGGCCAAAACCACTCGTTCTAGATCTTTCCCTTTGCGGACCAAATCCTCAACGGTGTCGCGGTGGCTGACTCGGGAAACATCCTGTTCAATAATCGGCCCTTCATCCAGATCTTGGGTGACGTAGTGGGCCGTTGCGCCAATCACTTTCACGCCCCGATCGTGTGCCCGTTGGTAGGGATTAGCTCCGGGAAATGCGGGCAAAAAGGAATGGTGAATGTTAATTGCATTCGGGAAAGCCGCCACAAATCCCGGGGTAAGAATTTGCATATATTTCGCCAGCACCACCAAATCAATTTGATATTCCCGCAGTAGCTCCAATTGTTTAGCTTCGGCTTCGGCCTTGGTGTCTTTGCTGATGGGCACGTGGTGATAGTCGATGCCAAATTGTTGGGCGATCGGGGCCAAGTCCGGGTGATTGCTAATAATGAGAACGATTTTGGCGGGGATTTCACCGGCTTTGTTCCGCCACAGCAAATCCAGCAGGCAATGATCTTGGCGGCTAACCCAAATGGCCATCCGGGGCACTTCGTCAGAGAAGTGAAGCTGCCAAGTTGCGCCGAGGGGTTTGGCGATCGCCCCAAAGGCTGGATCAATTAAATCGCGGGGCAAATTAAACCCATCCAGTTGCCATTCCACCCGACTCAAAAAGAGATTGGCTGTCGGGTCTTGGTGTTGGTCGGCGTGCAGAATATTGCCACCGTTGGCATCAATAAAACTGGCAATTTTGGCGACTAAACCCCGTTGATCTGGACAGTTAATGAGCAGTGTTGCAGTGGCTAAAGACATGTTTGCAAAGGTGGCAGGCGCGATCGAACCTTTGAATTTTAAGCGAAACCCTGACAGCAGCCAGCACCGCCGTCCCCACGGGTTTTGCGTAGGGGCGTACCGCTGTACGCCCTCCGCTGTACGCCCTCCGCTGTACGCCCTCCGCCAGGATCAATCGCTTGATCTCCTTTGGGTATTGGGGGATCTGGCGTACCTGAGGGCGCATGGCGATGCGCCCCTACGGTGAGGCTGCGGGCGATCGGGGTTGATCGCCTGATCTCGGTTGGGTATTCGAGACTTGGCGTACCGAAGGGCACATGGCGATGTGCCCCTACGGTGAGGCTGCGGGCGATGGTGAGGTCGTGGGGCTGGGGCTGGCTGTGGGGCTAGCCGTCGGGCTGACTGTGGGGCCGGCTGTCGGGCTGGGCGTGACCGATCCACTCGGGCTAGGACTTGGAGGCGGCGGCGGTTGCTTCCATTCCGCTAAAGGCCGATCGACCGTGGCGAGCTGGAAATCCTTGGGAATTAAGGCCACAGACACTTTGCCCGGCAAGGGTTGGGGCGGATCCACCAGTGCATAGAGAAAAGAATCGTCAAACCCAGCCTGCCCGATCGCCAGCCGATGTTGCTGGCCGGTTTTCAGGCGCATCGTGATTTCGGCACGGGGGCGATCGAGGCCCAATTCTGCAAGCTGGGCGGGCGATCGCTCAATGGTGCGATCGCGCTGAGACGAGGCCAGCAAACTGGTCAAAAACGCCACGGCTCCATCGCTGGCCGGTTCCGCTGCACCTCCATTCAACCGCAGTTCCCACAGGGTTTGCCCCGGTTGGAAGTTGGCCCGGCGATCGAGCTGCACGGTTCGATCGCCCAGTTTCAGGGTCAACTGTTGAATATCAGCTTCCGCAAAGCCAAACAGCTTGGCCTGTTGCTGTTGTTGGGCTTGTTTTTGGGTGGATTGCGTCTCAAACAAAGCCACGCCACCGGCCACCCCCAGGGCGATCGCCAAAATCCAAAGGGTCGAAGATTTGAGCTTCATGGTCGTTCGCTCCCTAGCGTCGCTTCCACCACATCACACCCGCCAAGGTCAGCCCCCCGATCGGGAACACCCCCAACGCCAACAGCAGCAACAGCGCAGACTGTTGATTCGTGATGGTGAAACGTCGGTTATTGGGTTCGCGCGGCCGAATGGAAAGGCTGCTTTCCGCGCGATCGCCCAACCAACCCACCGAATTCAGAAACACATCGCCATTGAGCTGCTGGCTAAATAGCCCATCCGCCATAAACGACGAGTTACCAATCACCACCAGCCGAGCGGCTTTCGGAGGGGCCGGGCTGGGGCTGGCCGTCGGG
>NZ_LIRO01000041.1:0-3236 GCF_002742025.1 Limnothrix sp. PR1529 | reverse complement strand
GTTCCCCTGGGTGGATTTTTTGGGAAGGACGCGGGCGCGCTGGTCTGGGGGGGCATCACCACATTGGCCCGAATCGCAACCGTGACGCTCCGTTGCAGGTGCTGCTGAAAGGCCGTTTCGATCGCCTTGGTGCGGGACTCAAACTTGGCAACCCAACTGGGCGGAATCCCCACGACGGCGTTTTGACCATCAAAGGACAGCAGTTGCCCCATCTGCGACAACATCATCTTGGTGGCCGGGGGTTGCACATGAACCAAGATCGCTTGCCACAGTTGATCCAGCTCCGCAGAAGCGGGAACCGGCGCGATCGGGCTGGGTTCCGGTGCAAAGGTTTCATCGGGCCCAGCGCTGACCGGGGCCGGCTCCGGAGCGGGGGTGGGCATGGGAGCCGGTTGGGGAACAGCGGCCACCGGAGCGATCGCCGCCGGAGTCGTTGTTGTTGCGCTTGGGGGAGTTGCGGTGGGGGTGCTTGTTGCGATCGGGGCCGGAGCCACACCTCCCATGGACTGCAACAAACCGATCAACTGCATCAGCGCGGCCGGATTCGTTTGGGCCCATTGGGTCACGCCTTGGGCAAATTGGGCGATCGCCCCCGAATCTAGCCCCAACTGGGCCAACAGAGTCGAGAGCGGATCGCTCGACGCAGGAACCGCAACGGGTGCGATCGGGGCCGGCACAGGGGCCGGAAGCGAGATCGGGGCGATCGGGCGAGGCGGCATCGGAGCCACCGACCCAACAGCCCCCACCGGAGCCACCGCCCCCGGCAACAGCCCCATCAAAGTCACCTCTAACCACAACCGAGGCTGGGTGGAGTTTTTCAGCAACGATTCGCCGGTTTTGAGGTACTGCTGCCCATGCAAGATCCAGCTCAGTTCCTGACTGCGGGCAAATTCACAGAGTTGCTGCCAAGTTGGCTCCGTCAGGGCCACCAAATCACCCCGATCGGGCGCAGTCTTCGCAATCAGCAGATCTCGATAGAAACTCGCCAAATTTTGCAGCACGATCGTCGGTTCCCGGCCCCGATCCATCAGCCGCCGCAAACAATCCACCGCCCCTTCCGCGTCACCCGCCGCCAAGCTGGACACCAAAGCCAGCAAATCTCGCTCCGGCACAGCCCCCACCAGATCCCAAACGGCCTCCACCGTCACCCCCGTGGGAACCAGGCTCAGTTGATCCAGCAGGCTTTCCGCATCGCGCAAGCCCCCCTGTGCAATTTGGGCCACCAGGGTCAATGCTTCCGGCACAATCTCGATCGACTCCTGTTGGGCGATCGTCCCCAAATGGCTCACCATGTCCACCAGGGGAATCCGCCGAAAGTCAAACCGCTGACAACGAGAAATAATCGTCGGCAAAACCCGCTGCGGATCCGTCGTGGCCAACACAAACACCACATGGGCCGGCGGTTCCTCCAGGGTTTTCAGCAGCGCATTGAACGCCGCGCCCGACAGCATATGCACCTCGTCCAGCACATAAACCTTGTAGCGGCATTGCACCGGGGCAAATTGGGCCCGCTCAATCAGCTCCCGGATGTTGTCAACCCCCGTATTGCTGGCTGCGTCAATTTCCACCACATCCAGCGCCCGCCCCTGCGTAATTTCCACGCAAGTTTGGCAATGGCCGCAGGGTTCCGCTGTGGGCCCCTCGCTGCTCAGGCAGTTGAGCGATTTCGCCAAAATCCGAGCGCTGGAGGTTTTGCCCGTTCCCCGAGGCCCCGCAAACAGGTAAGCCGGCGCAATTCGATTTTGCTGAAGCGCGTTGGTCAGCGTTTGGGCGATCGCCTGTTGGCCCACCAAGTCGGCAAACCGTTGTGGGCGATATTTGTGGTGCAGCGGTTCGTAGGGCATGGCTAGGAGCGGGTCAATGAAGCGACCAGACAGCCATCTTATAAAACAACCGCTGTGAAAATCGCCTCCTGCCAGATTCCGTCCCCTGTGGCAATGGTGGGAGAAGCGACGTTCAACCGCCGACGGTCTCAGGGTTTGGCTTGGGCGCTCTCCTCATCGCTTGACACGAATCGACCCTCGGAGAGCTTGCGGATCGAAGGGCGCATGGCGATGCGCCCCACAAGAATCGATTTTTCCGCGCCGGTAGGGGCGTACAGCAGTACGCCCTCCGCCAGGATTGATCGCCTGAAACGAATCGACCCTCGGAAATCTTGCGGATCGGAGGGCGCATGGCGATGTGGCCCCACACGATTTTCCCGCGCCGGTAGGGGCGTACCGCTGTACGCCCTCCGCCAGGATTGATCGCCTGAACCGAATTGGTTTGCGGAGATCTTGCGTATCGGAGGGCGCATGGCGATGTGGCCCCACAAGAATCGATTTTCCCGCGCCAGGTAGGGGCGTACCGCTGTACGCCCTCCAACCGGGTCGATCGCTTGATACGAATCGACCCTCGGAGATCTTGCGTATCGGAGGGCGCATGGCGATGCGCCCCTACGGGTGGGGTGGGGTGGTGAGTTCTTGCAGGAGGGATTGGGTGAGGGGGTGGTCAGAGAGGTCGGCGGCGCGATCGGCTTGGAGGACGGTTTGCACCAAAACATTTAAGCGCCGGAGGGTTTCTTGAATGTAGAAGTGGTCAGAATTGAAGACATTCTGGAAGGTGTTGAGGGCTGCGAGAAGTGAACTTTCTGCTTCTGAATAACGCCCCAGAGCTAAGTAAATTTGCCCCAAGTTACATTGACTCACGGCAGTCTCGGGATGACTAGCTCCCAAGACTTGCTCTCGAATTGCTAGTGACTGCTGGTAGAGAGGTTCTGCTTCGGTGTAGCGTCCCTGCAGTCGGTAAACGTTTGCCAAGTTATTGAGGCCAGTGGCGGTATAGGGGTGTTCAGCTCCCAGAACTTGCCTATAAATAGCCAATGATCGCCGAAAGAGGGGTTCTGCTTCAGCGTAGCGTTCCTGAAATCGGTAGAGGTTAGCCAAGTCATTGACACTGGTGGCGGTGTCAGGATGGCTTTCTCCCAAGACTTGCTCTCGGGTTGCCAGTGATCGCCGGAAAAGGGGTTCTGCTTCTTCGTAGCGTCCTTGTGATCGGTAGAGGTTGGCCAGGTCGTTGACACTAGTAGCAGTGTCAGGATGGTTTTCTCCCAGGACTTGCTCTCGGGTTGCCAGCGATCGCCGGTAGAGGGGTTCCGCTGCCTCGTAACGTCCCTGGGATTCGTAAAGTTCTGCCAAGTTGTTGAGGCTGGTGGCGATTTCGGGATGGTCCGGCTCGTAGCACTTGCTCATCGATTT
>NZ_LIRO01000130.1:42637-42820 GCF_002742025.1 Limnothrix sp. PR1529 | reverse complement strand
GTAATGTTTCAGGATCATCATTCCAATATTGAGAGATTGCCCGCACTGCTTCTTGCCGTACATCTTCATGCAAATCGTCACATACTCGTTCTTTGAGTAGGGGTAAGGTATCAGGATCATCTTTCCAATATTCGGAGATTGCCCGCACTGCTTCTTGCCGTACATCTTCATGCAAATCGTCAC
>NZ_LIRO01000130.1:0-42475 GCF_002742025.1 Limnothrix sp. PR1529 | reverse complement strand
ATTTTCGTACGTCTTCATGCAGATCGTCACGTACTCGTTCTTTGAGCAGGGGTAAGGTATCAGGATCATCTTTCCAATATTGGGAGATTGCCCACACTGCTAATGTTCGTACATTCTCATGCTGATCGTTACGTACCCGTTCTTTGACCATGGATACCGTATCAGGATCATCTTTCCAATTTTGAGTAATTGCTGTTACTGCGGCTCCCCTCACCTGACCATCCTGATCATTATTTACCCATTGTTTGAGCAGGGGTAAAGTATCAGGATCATCTTTCCAATTTTGAGCAATCGCTGTTACTGCGGCTCCCCGCACTTGACTATCCTGATCATTATTTACCCATTGTTTGAGCAGGGGTAAAGTATCAGGATCATCTTTCCAATTTTCAGCAATCGCTTCCACTGCAGCTCTCTGCACCTGACTATCCCGACCATTGTGCGCCCATTGTTTGAGTAGGGGTAAGGTCTCGGGATCATCTTTCCAACCCTGTGCCAACTCTCCCACTGCTACTTGCCTCACAATCCAGTTCTTGTCTGATCGCACTCGATCTTTGAGCCAGGGCAAGGTGCTGGGGGCATCTTTCCAAGTTTGGGCAATGGTCGTCACTGCGGATGCAGGAAAACAGGATTGCATCTTTCTCCCTAAGAGTGATTCAAACCAAGATTGGAGATTATCAGTATCTTGCCAAATTGCTGCAATTCGACTCAGTAAACTCTCGCCTGCTTCTCGATGAAAGTATCGATCATTTTGTTCGTTCGTTTCGGCTTGTAAGCGCTGCAAGAGATTCGCAAACACAGGTTCATTGAGATTAGGTTTGCGAATTTCCATTAAGCAATCAGCAGCCAATAAGAGGTTAACAATCGCTTCTTTAGTCAACCCTCTATTTTTCCAGCATTGCTGTCGATCGACCTCTACCGACAACAAAAACTCGATAATTTGCTCCACAAACTTTTGATCCAACTCCGACGCAATCAGCCGCAACACCTCATGCCACGACTCCTCCGCCCAATGCTTACCAAAGGTCTCCGCAATTAATGCCTCAATCGTCAGGGTTTGCGTTTCCTTGAAATCCCACAAAAACGACCCCGCACAGAAATATTCCAAAAACGTGCGATGCACAAAGGCATAGAGACCCGGCCCCACCAAACAGAGAATGAAATTGCGCTCCCGTAGTTGGCGGATCAGGCGCTTGGCGATCGCCCCAGCATTGTCCCGATCATTCGTTTTCAAATAGTCGCGAAATTCCCGCTCCAAATCCTCCTCGCGGATCAGGTTGCCGCGCAAACCATCGGGGCTGTCTTGCATCACCCGCGCCACCCGCCGCAACATCGCTTGCTTGTCGCGCAAATCTAGGGCCGCCTTGGCTAATTCCGGGTCACTTTCGAGCGCCCGTTCCACATCCCATTGATGCAACAACACCCGCGCCGCTTGTTCATACAGCGCAAATCGATCGCGCGGCAATTCCTGATGCAAATTCAAAATCGCCATCATCGTGAGCAACAACGGATTCCCGGCTAATTCGCGAATTTGCTTCGATTGTTGGACGGCACGGGCAAGGCGATCGTGCCGTAATTTCAAAAATTGTGCGTCCTTGCGCTTCACCAGTTGATGCCACTGGCTAATGAATTGATTGATCTGAGGTTCATCCAGATCTTGCAGCAGGAAATGGCGAAATTCTGCACCGCTGAGATCGTAGGGTTTGTAGCCAATCACGCGAGATGTGACGACGATTTTGGCTTGGGGATATTGTTCTGCCAGTCGGGCAATTTCGACCGTGATGGCTTGTCGTTCAGCCGGTTCAAACACCTCATCCAAACCATCTAAAAACAGCCAAGTACGACCCGTTTTTAAGCGCTGATCGATCGCCGATCGCGACAAATGCCCACAGAAACTGCCGGTTTCCATGAAGTCCAACAGGGTGTTACAGCGGCCATCCTGCCGATCATTGGCATATTGCTGTAACTCCACCACCAGGGGCACGATCGCCGCCTCCAACTCAGCGGGCGATCGCGTGTAGCCCTGCTCAAAGACCTCTTCCTCGGCCCATTCCAAGGCCAAGTAGCGCAACAGGGTGGACTTGCCCGCCCCCGGATCGCCCAAAATCACCAAATGCCGATCGTCCAGGCGATCGCTCCGTACCCACTCCAGCACTGGGCGCGGCGTTTGGTCTAAGTAGGCTTGGCGCAAACGTTCCAGCCGTTGTAAATCGCGCTCTGGCTCCTCCTCACCCAGTTCCGCCAGCCATTCCTTGGGCAGCTCCGCCTGTTGGGGCAAATAGTCCCGACATTCCCGCGCCGACGGCTCCACAAACACCGACCACAGCCGCAACCGATCTTCCTCGTAGGCGCGATCGTCCAGGGAAGTCAGGTTCAGGTGGCTGTAGCGATCGCGCAGTCGCTCGGCATAGGTGGCCAAGTCGCAACCCACGGCGGGCCCCAGGAGATCGACCAGCAAATCCGCCGTGGCCTGTTGCCCCTCCAGTAGTTGCGCTGTCAGTTCAAATTGGGCGATCGCCCGCAACTCAGGGGATTCCCGCACGATCGCTTGCACTGCCGATCGATATGCCGCCGCCACCGCCGCCCAGTCGAATCCCTCAGGCAGCGATCGCACGCCCAGCTCATCCCACAACGATTCCAGGGCGATCGGGTCGGGAGCCGTTTGCCGCAAGTTTAGCGCCATGCCCAGCAGCGCCACCCCGTCGCGATCCTTGATGAAGGTTTTCAGGGGCTTCACGTACTGCTCTGGCTGGCCACCCAGGCGATCGAGTTCCTGTTCCATGGCCGCCACAAAGGCCGCGAGCGATCGCCCCACGGTGCGCCCTTGGGCAGTAAAGGGCAACCGCTGCCAAGTGCTGAGGATCAGGTCGTCTTTGACGAAATCCTTCAGTAGGTCTTGAGCGATGTCCTGAGAAAAGTTGCCCAGCCACTCCCACAGGGGTTTCATCGCTGGACTCGTGGCTAAACTGACCAATCCCCACAACTCGATCGCCATGGCTCACATAACCCGTTTGTTGCCCTTGCTCGATTATGCGCGATCGCCCTGCAAGGAAACAGATGCGCGCCGCAGCCGATCGACCGTCAGGCCAAAAGGTTGGGGGATGGGTGGGTTTTGCAAGATTTTTGGACAGGGCAACATCAGCCCGATCGTTCCCAGCGGAACTTGCGATCGGCCTCGGCGATCGGCACATCGTTAATGCTGGCTTCCCGGCGCTGCATCAAGCCGTTGGGCGCAAATTCCCATTGCTCGTTGCCATAGGCGCGATACCACTGCCCCGAGTCCGTGTGGTACTCATACTCAAACTTCACGGAGATTCGGTTATCGGTGAAGCTCCAAAGTTCCTTCTTGAGGCGATAGTCCAGCTCATGACTCCACTTGCGGGTCAGGAACTCGCGGATTTTGTCCCGTCCCGCAAAGAATTCCGATCGATTGCGCCAAACTGAATCTTCCGTGTAAGCCAGCGATACGCGCTCCGGGTCGCGGGTGTTCCAAGCATCTTCGGCGGCTTGCACCTTGGCGATCGCGGTTTCGCGGGTAAACGGCGGCAGGGGCGGACGACTTTCCATGGCTGGAACCCTTATATGGTCACTTCGTAACGACAGTGGGAGCGGGTAGCGGCTCAAAAAATTCCCAAAAAAAATGCAGAGATCCGGCAGACGAATCTGCCAGGTCTCCGCAGCGGTGACACATCTCTCCACTACTCTTGCCTATATTGTTGCCTTGAAAGGGGAAAAAGTTCCAGCTTTTCTAAAAAATTTTTTTGCCCTGTCGAATTGCCCTGCCGAATTGCTCTGCCCGATCGCGCTGTGCATCACCCTTGATAGCCACTGAGAACGATTGTGCTTGGTATGATTTGCTTCATTGAGCAATCAAGCGCTTTTGACTGCTGATGCGAGAAAATGTTGTTTTAGCTTGAATTTTCCGTATTTTAGAGATTCTTTGCTGCTTCAAGCGATATGTATCTCTTGTTACTTGTGCCAGCAAAACACATTGATTGTTGCCGGATTTTTAACCGTCACATTTCCGGAATCAGAATTGAACAATCACGCTAAGGCTCTATTTCTCAGTGGAGGTTTCAGCGCAATTCTCCATGGGGTTGTTGCTAGCTGGGTGGGGCAAGATGGAGATGGGGATGAGAATTGGCCAGAATTTTGATCAAGATTGGCTCTAGCTGGTTTCCGGCCCTACGCTACGATTTGGGATCCCGGAATAGATTGCGACAGATGGGGGGGGAGCAACCATCGGGGAGCGATCGGGTGGCTTCGTTTGCAGGTTAGGTCATTTTTGGGCAACTTTAGGCGGATCGAATCCCGGATTGCTTGCAGTCTTGATTGCTTGCGGTGAAGTTTGCGGTGAAGTTTGTGGACAAGGGAAACTCTGGATTGCTATGGACAACTCAACTCGTCGATCGGATGCGTTAGGAACCAATGGGGCGGGAACGGCTCCCCTGTCGTTGCTGGAAGCCCAAAAGGTTTTGGCGGTGTTTAACTGTTTGGAAGAAGCGCCCAGTCTCTCGGAGAGTCAGCAGGCGATTATTCGATCGGCTCTGCGGACGGTGGTTCAGGAGGCGGACTGCGTGATTTTTGGAGTTTGTGCGGATTCGATCGCCCAAGGGTTGGCGGCCGTGCGGGCCTATGGGGCCGGTTTGGATCGTGAAGTGCCGCCGGAGCCGGAACGGCGGGGGGTGGCCAATCCGGAACAGCCGATTTATATCAAGTGCAACACCAACTCCCTGTTGTTTTATGCGGAACCCTACCAGGGTGAAAATCGAGGGGTTTTGGTGTCCTGTCAGTCCCATGTGGATGAGGAATTGAATGCGATGTATGGCCACCTACCCTTAGATTTGTTTGCCTAGGGCGATGGGGCGACGAAGGGGACGGTGGTTGAGCGATCGCGCCCGGGGGCTTGGCCGGTGGCAACGGATCCGGCAACTCCCGAAAATGGCGCGGGGCGGTGGCGTTTGGGGGCTGCTGTTGGTGTTGCTGGCGATCGGGGGGATGTTGGCGCTGAAAATGCCGCCCGTTCTGGGATCCGCAGCCCTGCACCCGCTTTCCCAGTGGTCGGCCCAGTTATCCGAGGGGGATGCTATGGAGCTTTTGACGGATCCGTTTTTGCAGTTGCCGGGGCCGGACTCGGTGCATGTGGTTTGGTTCACGGAATGGCCGGGCGATCGCCATTGGGTGGATTGGGGCGATCGGCTCGATCGGCAGGCCTTGGCTCAAACTCGCCGCTTGACTCGTACCCGTGAAGATGGCCAATCGCGACTGCCGGAGCGGGTGGCGGCCCAGCGGCCCGAGGGGGTGAAGGTTTGGGAGCGGCCCATTTGGCGACATGAGGCGATCGTTTCGGGGTTGCTGCCGGGCCAGTCGGTTCCCTATCGGGTGACGAGTCAAGGGGGCGATCGCGCCGTCAGTAGCGGAGTGTTTCGCCTGTCGCCCCAACCGCTGCCGGGCCAACCACTGCAACTGCTGTTGACTTCGGATCATCAACTGAAGCCAATGGTGGCGGCCAACTTGCAACAGGTGGTGGCCACGGTGGGCCGGGTGGATGGGGTGTTGTTTGCGGGGGACTTGGTGAATGTGCCCGATCGCGCTTCGGAATGGTTTGACGATGGGGGCGGTGGGGCGTTTTTTCCCTGTTTGCAAGGACGAGCCAATCGATCGCTCCAAGGTCACACCTACCAAGGCGGGGCTATTTTGCAGGAGGCTCCCCTGTTCGCGGCCCTAGGCAACCACGAGGTGATGGGTCGGGTGGGGCGGGCCCGAGATCTCAACCGGGAATTTTATGACACCGTGCCTCGCTGGGTCGCGCAACAGGGGGCCGCGCAAGCGCAACGGGGAGCGGGCGATCGGGTCTTAGATCCGGCCTCCGGCGAAGTTTCAGGGGCAACGTCGGGGGAAACACCAGGGGCTGCAATCAGCCTGGCCGCCTTGGCGGATCAATCGTTCAACACGCGCACCTATGAGGAAATTTGGACGTTGCCGACTAACGATCGGGGCGAGGGCAATTACTACGCCGTCAGCTTTGGGGATTTGCGGTTGGTGGTGTTGAACGTGACCCAAGCTTGGCGATCGCCCATTTTGACGGCGAAGTTTGGCGGCCGCTTCCACGAAGGCCAGCCCCAAAGTCCGATCGATTGGGGTTGGGGTCAGCATATTTTTGAATCGATCGCCCCGGGGAGTCCGCAATTTCAATGGCTCCAGGCGGAATTGGCCGGCGAGCCATTTCGCCAAGCCAAGTATCGCGTGGTTATGTTTCACCACCCGCCCCATACCTTGGGGGATAACAGCGTGCCGCCTTTCACGGATCCCATCCAGACGATCGAGCGGGATGACCTGGGCCAGGTGATGGCGGTGAAATATGCCTATCCGCGCGATCAAGATGTGATTGCCCAATATTTGTCCCCTCTGCTGGAATCGGCGGAGGTGGACTTGGTGTTGTATGGCCACTCGCACCTGTGGAATCGGTTCCGCCGTGGCCGCACCCACTACCTGGAAACGTCGAACGTGGGTAATAGCTATGGGGCGGCCTGGGGTGATCGGGGGCGATCGGGCATTCCGCCGGAGGGTAGCGGGTTTGAGCGATCGGACTATGTGGCGATCGGGGATCCCAATGGCTTGCCCCCAATTGTGCCCTCGATCGCTCCTTTGATTGATCCCTTGGATCAAACCCCTCAGCCCTACTTGGCCAGCAACGAAATCACCGCCTTCAGCATTTTGGATACGGCTGCCGGAACGGTCACTAGCTATGTTTTTGACCCCAGAAAGCCGGAGCAGCCCGCTCAACCGTTCGATCGGTTCACGATTGGGGCCCCGGCCAACGAGGGAGACCGTTGAGGAGCGAGTTGCTGCTCACGGGATCAACTTGATTCGCTCAGTCTGATTAATTCAACCTGATTAATTCAACCTGATTCGCTCAACCTGATTAACTCAGTCCGGTTAGCTCAGGTTGACTGGCTCAGTCCGGTTAGCGAGTACCAAACACCCGTTGCACACAGGTACGCGCAATTTGCATCATTTCCGGCGGCAGCTCATTGCTGTTCGATTGCTGCATCCGTTGGTAGAGATTCATGGTTTGCTGCAAGGTATAGCGCGACTGGAATTCCGCCAAGGAGCATTGGCAATATTGCGTAGCCTGCTGTTGGTTAAACTGGCCCGATTGTTGAGCCGATCGGGTGCAGCTTTGCAAAAAGGCGCGCGAAAATTCTGGCGGGTAAGCATTGCGCTGGGTCAGGCTCCCGATCGACTGGCGATCGGTCTCGATCGGCTCTGCGGCTTGGGCGCTCAAACCGGACGCAAGGCCCAGGGCCACAAAGCTTCCTACGATGGTCAACGATTGCAGCGCCTGGGTCGGAAAGTTACGTTTCATAGTGTCGTGGTTGTTTGAAATCAGCAGCCCACAGCCCACACCGTCAGCCCATCTCGCAAGACGGCACTAACGGGCCTGAGCAAAGCTACCCTCAGTCGATTTCAACCTTTGCATAGGTCAAGCCGAACGATCGGGAAAGTTGCGGGATCGTGATTGATCGCTCAAGCTCTCCAAATCAGTTCGGCTCATAATGGGAGCGGCGATCGCCCCCATGTGTTGATTGGCCCATGCACGGGTTGAGTTAACTGATTGAATTAAAAGACTCATCCCCGCACCCTTGGGTTGCAAGCTTTGAATGATTCAAGTCCTGGATGATTGCGAAGGCCCATCTGGAGTGCAGGTTGCAATTGACATCACAAACCCGCATAACCAACCCGCATAACCGGCCCGCACAACCAACCCGCACTCCGAACCTGCTTTGCAATCCCGATCGGGGATGGCGGTCTGTTTAATTCCTAGCTCAGTTCCTTAACGCTGGCCACCAGCTCAGACACTTTTTCTTTTGCGCTGCCAAACAGCATCATCGTTTTGTCTTCATAGAAGAGCGCATTATCCAAACCGGCAAATCCGGGGTTCATGCTGCGTTTAATCACGATCGTGTGTTTGGCGCGATCGACCTCCAGAATCGGCATTCCGTAGATCGGGCTTTGGGGATTGTCCCGGGCATCCGGGTTCACCACATCATTGGCCCCAATCACCAGCGCCACATCCACCCGTTCAAAGTCCGGGTTAATGTCGTCCAGGTCGCACAGTTGGGAATAGGGCACGTTGGCTTCCGCCAGCAACACGTTCATGTGGCCCGGCATCCGACCCGCCACCGGGTGAATGGCATAGCGCACATCAACACCCAACCGTTCGAGCTGATCGGCCAATTCCCGCACGGCGTGCTGGGCTTGGGCCACCGCCATGCCATAGCCGGGCACAATCGCCACCGATCGGGCATAGCCCAACATCATGGCGCATTCTTCCGGGTCGATCGAGCGCACCGTGTGGGAACCCGCATCGCTGCTGCCGCCGTCGCCCGTGGCCGTGCTGACGCTGCCAAATGCCCCAAAGAGCACATTGGTCAGCGATCGGTTCATGGCCTTGCACATGATTTGGGTCAAGATCAGCCCCGAAGCGCCCACCAGCGCCCCGGCAATCACCAGCATTTCATTGCCCAACACAAAACCCGCCGCACTGGCCGCCAGCCCGGACAGGGAGTTCAGCAGCGAAATCACGACCGGCGTATCAGCACCCCCGATCGGCAACACCACCAACACCCCCTGCACCAGGGAAATGCCCGTCAGCAGCCACAAAACCGTCAAATCGCCCGGGTGAATCAGCAAATAAGCACCGCTGGCCACAAAGCCCAGCAGCAAGCCGAAATTCACCGGTTGTTGCAGGGGGAAAGTGATGGGTGCGCCGGTTACCAGTCCCTGCAACTTGGCAAAGGCCATGAAACTGCCCGTGAGGGTCACGCCCCCAATCAGCAGCCCGGCAATGACGGTCACGGCCGTGTCGGTGGGAACCGGTGCGCCCGTGTTCACAATCCGCCAATATTCCGCCGCTGCCACCAGGGCCGAGGCCGCGCCGCCCAACCCGTTCAACAAGCCCACCATCTGGGGCATGTCGGTCATGGCAACGCGCTTGGCGGCAATCAGACCAATCACCGATCCCGCCACCAGGGTGGCCAACAGTGCGCCGTAGTTTACGGCGGAGCGATCGAGCAGGGTCACCCCGATCGCCATGGCCATGCCCACGGCCGCCAGCCAGTTGCCCCGGCGAGCGGTGGCGGGCGATCCCAACATTTTGATCCCCACAATGAACAGGGCCGCAGCGGCCAAGTTGCTTAGCCGGGCGATCGTTGTCCACCATTCAGCGGGCAAAACACCCGATACAAGTCCATCGATCATTCCTTATGTCCTCGCCCTTTGGTCTCAGGATGCTTCAAAATTCCAGCCTTTCATTGAGCCAAGCGTTGAATGAAGCGTTGAACGAACATTGAGTTAAGTCTTGAATCGAACCCCGAAATTGAACCCCGGAATTCAACCCCGGAATTCAACCTTTGGTGATCCCCTGCATCAAACCCTCAATTACATCCTGAATTTGTATCGGCTGACTTCGATTGGCCTTTGCTCCCGATCGCTTGCCCATTTTGAAGATGAAAAATAGCCATTGGGCGATGGAACAGTTGGACAATCGAGTCAGGCGATCGGTTTAGGAAAGGGTCATTGCTGGGGAATTTGGAGGTTGCTTCTCAGGTTGTTTTCAAGCCTTTTCAAGTTCAAGCCTTTTCAAGTTCAGGCCTTTTCAAGTTCAAGCCTTTTTCAGACCTTTTCAAGTGGCTGCTTCAAGTGGCTGCTTCAAGTGGCTGTCAGGCTATTTCTTAAACATTTGCAGCATTCGATCGGTCACCCAAAAGCCACCAACCACATTCACCATAGCCAGCACAATGGCCACCAAGCCCAGAATGGTGGGGCCGCTGAGTTGTGCTGCGCCGCCGGCCAAAATTGCCCCCACCACGGCAATTCCAGAAATGGCATTCGCACCGGACATCAAAGGGGTATGGAGCGTGGGAGGCACTTTGTTGATGATTTCAAACCCCACAAAGGAGGCCAAAACAAACACCACCAAACCCGTTACCAAGGTTTCACTCATGAGGCCAACACCATTGATTCAGCCGAAGGGGTTTCTGAGAGTGTGGCGACCAAATTTCGCACCCGATCGTTGCGAATTTCACCGCCGTGGGTGATGCAAACCGCATCCAAAATGTCATCGGCAAAGTTGAACACCGGTTGCCCATCTTTGATTAACCAGTCCAACAGGGCCGAACAGTTTTTGGCGTATTGCATACTGGTGTGGGTGGTGACCGTGCTGGCCAAGTGCATCGGGGCCAAAATTTGCACCCCATTCACCACATGGTCATGGCCCGGTTGACTGCATTCACAGTTACCGCCCTGTTCTGCGGCCAAGTCCACAATCACGGAACCGGGCTTCATTTGGGCCACGGTGTCGGCGGTGACCATGATCGGGGCACGGCGGCCGGGAATTTTGGCGGTGGTGATCACCACGTCAGCCCCGATCGCCCGTTCAGCCACGGTGGCTTGAATCCGAGCTTGCAAATTATCGGAAACCGCTTTGGCATAACCGTTTTGCCCGCTGGTTTCTTCCTCGATCATCATTTCCACAAACCGGGCCCCGAGGCTTTGCACCTCGTCGCGGGTTTCCGGGCGGATGTCAAAGGCTTCCACCACGGCCCCCAATCGGCGGGCGGTGGCAATCGCCTGCAACCCGGCCACACCCACACCCAACACCAGCACCTTGGCCGGCGGAATGGTTCCCGCCGCTGTGGTCAACATGGGGAAATATTTGGGCAGGGCCGCCGCCGCCAACAGCACAGCCTTGTAGCCGGCTGCGTTGGCCTGAGACGAAAGGGCATCCGCCACCTGAGCACGGGTGCTGCGGGGCACGAATTCTAGGGAAATCGCTGTGATGCCCCGTTCTGCCAGGGTTTTGATGGACTGAGGGCGATCGAGCGGCTCCAAAAAGCCCATCAACATCGATCCCGATTTCAGCCAACCCAGTTCCTCATCGGTGGGGGGCAAAACCTTCGTCACCAAATCCGACGTTTGCCACAGTTGAGCGCGATCGCTCGTCACTGTTGCGCCCGCCGCTTCATAGGCCGAATCCGTAAATCCTGCGCGTTCTCCCGCGCCGGTTTCCACGGCAATCGCTAGCCCTTTTTTGACCCAACGAGCTACCACGTCGGGAACCAGGGCCACGCGCCGTTCATCCAGCGCCACTTCTTTCACAACCGCAACTTTCATACGCGTTCGCTTCCGCGCAACTGCTTGCATCCTAGGCCGATCCCCCGGTTGCGATCGGAATTTTCAACTTGTCTTATCGATCGCGCGATCGAGTGATGACATTTATAACAACTTGCCTAAAGGAATTTGTTGCAATTTCACGAGCTTTCTCAAGAACGCTCATCGCCTTGAGAGATAAGCTTTTCCCTTTCTTTGAAGAAAAACAATCATCGTCAAAACCACTTCATTAGAGGAAAGGATTTTGCAGTGACTTTATTCCAGCAATTCTTAAGAACATCTTTAGGGAATTACTAGGTAAAAATAGGGATCAAATGCTCAAGGTGTTTGATTATACTGGAACTTGATTTTGAAAAACTCAAAATGAAGACAGAGCCGCTTTTTGATCCCATAGAAAACTTGATGAAGTTTCTGGGTTTCTTCATGAAGTTCTGCAACTAGCTTGTAACGAGCCAGGGAAAGTAACCCAGCCATCAGGGAGAGAATGGGTTGCCGACTGGCCCCAAATCGCCCCCGATCGCCTCGAATTCCCTCCAATTCACTCTGCCCTAACACGACTGAAGGGGAAATTCCCTGATCGCCCCGGGATCCGCCTTTGCGCGGTGGGAACGACCCGATCGGCTGTAAATTAAGGGGAGTCAGCGTTTAGCGCCGCCTTGCCATGACCTCCAAACCCAACCCCAAAACCAGCAAAACTACCCCCGAGACTCCCGCCAAGAAAATGCCCTCACCCCTGGATTGCCTGGGGGGGGCCGGGATTTCGGCGGCGATCGCGGTGGGAGCCGGCGCACTGACCTATAAAATTGCCCAAACCTTTGCCGCCCACCCCATCACCAGCACCAACCGCCTCACCCTCAGCATTGGCGGTGCGGTGCGTACCTTGGTGGTCGGGGTGGGAACCCTGGGAACCTTTGTCTTTAGCTTTGTGGCCCTGGGGTTGTTGGCGCTGATGGTGCAGCTTTGGGTGCAGGGGAACCGGGGCGATCGGCCCACCGATGCTTAGGAGCACTGGCTTAGGCGCACAAGCAGTAGAAATCGGTCGAGAATCCGTCAGAAATCGGTAGGGCGTAATGGGTGCGGAACTCCAGCAATTGAGCATCCCCATGAAAACGGGGGTGTGGATTTTGGGCGATCAACTGTGGCACGAGCAGGCGGCGTTGGTGGCCTGTGCGGGCGATCGGGCGCGGGTTCCGGTAATCGCGATCGAGTCCCTGGCCCACGTGCGCCAACGGCCCTACCATGCCCAAAAGTTGGTGTTGGTTTGGTCGGCCATGCGCCACTTTGTGCGGGAGTTGCAGGATATGGGCTGGCCCGCCACCTGGGCCGAGGCAGAAGATTTCGCCACGCCCCTGCGGGCCTGGGTGAGCAAACACCAAATCGATCGGCTGCTGGTGATGGCTCCGGTCGATCAGCCCTTTCAGCAAATTCTGAATCAGCTCGATTTGCCCTGCAAACTGGAGCAAATCCCCAATAACCAATTCCTCTGGAGCGAAGAAGAGCTAGCGGACTGGTTTGGCAGTCGCAAACGCTTCCTGATGGAAGATTTCTATCGGGAAGGGCGCAAACGATTCCAAATTTTGATGGAGGGTTCCAAGCCCGTCGGCGGCCAGTGGAACTTCGACAAAGACAACCGCCAACCACCCAAGGGGCCGCTACATCCACCCGCGCCGCTGGAATTTGCGCCCAATGAAATTGTGTTGACGGTGATCGAAAAGGTGCGATCGCTCGATTTGCCCACCTACGGATCGATCGACTCCTTCCGTTGGGCCACCACTCGATCGCGGGCCCTCGACGTACTCGACCACTTCATCGCCCACCGGCTCCGCACCTTTGGCCCCTACCAAGACGCGATGGTGACGGGCCAGGACACCCTGTGGCACGCCCTGCTCTCGCCCTACCTCAACATCGGGTTGCTGCACCCGCGTGAGGTGATCTTTGCCGCCGAAAAGGCCTGGCGCGATCGGGGTCTGCCGATCGCCAGCGTTGAAGGCTTCATTCGCCAAGTGCTGGGCTGGCGGGAATATATGCGCGGCATTTACCTGCAAGTGCTGAAGGCTGACGAGGAACCGCCCTACCCCGATCGCAACTGGTTTAACCACCAACATGCTCTGCCCCAGTGGTTTTGGAGCGGCAACACCGATTTGAACTGTCTGCGCCAGGTGCTGCAACAGGTCGATCGCACCGGCTATGCTCACCACATTCAGCGGTTGATGGTGTTGTCAAATTTTGCCTTGATTGCGGGTCTGAATCCCCAGGAAGTTGAGAACTGGTTCCACGCGGTTTTCATCGATGCTTACGATTGGGTGATGCAAACCAATGTGCTGGGGATGGGGCTATTTGCCGATGGTGGGGTGCTAGCTTCCAAGCCCTACGCCGCTTCAGCGAACTACATCAACCGCATGAGCGACTATTGCAAAGGTTGTCGCTATAATCCGCGCGATCGCACCGGCCCGAAAGCTTGCCCATTTAACTTTTTCTATTGGGATTTCCTGGCACGGCACGAGACCAAATTGCGATCGCAGGGGCGCATGAGCCTGATTTTGAAGCATCTGGAAAAAATCCCCGCCGAAGAAATGGCCGCAATCCGCGCCCTCTCCGTGGCCTGGCATCGCCAACAGCAATTATTGAATGAGTAGAGTATTGATATTGTTGATCTCCAAAGCTGGAAACTTGAGTTGAATGAAAGGTTAATCAGTCAACCATGACCGAACCAATATTGACCTTACCTAACAGCCCTCCCGATCGCGATCGCATCCTCGCCACGCTGCGGCAACTCGCTCCCGATCTTCACCAAAGATATGGTGTAACCCGGCTTGGTATTTTTGGTTCAGTGGCCCGCAACGAAGCCAAGCCTGATAGCGATATCGATATCGTCTTGGAATTGACCGTGCCTGACCTATTCACAATGGTGGATATCAAAGCAGATTTAGAGCAAATTTTCCAACGTTCGATCGACCTAATTCGTTATCGCCCGCGCATGAATCCCTATCTCAAACGCCGGATCGATCGCGATGCAATTTATATCTGAGGCTTAGGATATCAAGGCTCCAAGATCTTGACCAAAATTCGGAGCAAGCTCTCCAAATCATCAGGCACACGATAAAGAATTAGGCTTTGCTCCACTTGCTTCTGCGATCGATTCAAGCGGCCAAATTGCCAAACATCACCCGTAGACACCGCACCCAACAAATAATCTTGATCGCTATCTGTCCATTGATCCAGCGCAATTAACTCCACCGCCAACTGCGTAAACCCACGCGCTAAATCAGCATTCTTCGCCTCAATCACCAGCAGCTTTTGTGCCGCATAAAGATAATAATCAAGAGAGCCTTTCAGTTGCTCATTAACCATTAAGGGATATTCAATTCGCAGTTGCGCCCGCGTGTAATGCACCACATCCAACAACAATGGTGCAATTAACAATTCCCGCCGAGCCGCTTCACTGCTGAGGCTAATGTAAGGCAAGCTCTCTTGAATGCGTGTTTTTAGATCTTCCAGGCGATCGAGCGGTGCATTGCTGTGGGGCAAGACCAGGCGCGATCGCTGCAACGTATAACCAAACTCCGCCAAAATATCGTCTGGCTCATAGGCCATCTCAAAATATTCCTGGAAGTGATAGGACTGACCCGGACGCAGAATGCTTGGTCTAGTCATCGCAAGTCATCTCCAACCACAGCACTAAAAATGAAAAAGCCTTGCTCCTTCATGCAAACAAGCTGTTACCTGGGCCGAAACGCCTAAATTACGCATTCGCTCCAATGAACGGTAATTGTCATGTTGGCCGGAAGTAAAGTCCAGTGAAAATGACAACTCAGTGACACGACCGTTAGGGTTAATCAAAAATTGACGAGCGCTAGACATCTCACCAGACAAAAAAGATATATCACCCCAACCCCGATAAATTGTTGGGTCAGACATGTGCTCCAAACTATCAGCAGTTGCGCCAAGATAGCGTCGAACCGCTTCTTTCATAGATGCCGCTTGAGCCGCTGAACCCACATAAGCTTGGGAATTTTGGGGACAAGCTCGCCGCAATTGCTCCCAATTAACTGTTTGCGCTGACGTGGGAGTTGCAACCAAGGCTAATCCAACTAGAGCGATCGCCGATTGACGAAGGATGAATAATCCCAGCATAAATGACTGACTTCAAAATTATTTCTAGTGTATTTCTGGAAGCGATAGGATTGCCCTAAACGCAGGCTCTAACATTAGGCTAACTCTGATCCTATTAACCATGCTCATATAGATCGAATTTGGGATCTAGCCAAATTACATGAAACACGTCCCGAATACGGTATCCCACCATCGGCACTTTGCCAGAGAAACGCAGGGCAATGAAGAAATCCACATCTTCAGTGATGTGGTTGGGAATAGGAGCTCTGATGCTCTCTCGGGCAATTTTTTCGGCCCCTAAACCATGACGATCAGCTGCCCAAATGTCTCGCCAAGTCATTTGACTGTGTTTCCATAAGGCTTTGGCAAAGTCCGCTTGTTCACGCCGATCGCAAGCATCCAAATCAAACTCGGCTTGTAAGTGGCGCAGGCAGAAGATGGGGTGAGTCTGATCATAGTTCAGAATCTTTTCAACAGAGGGTTCAGCAATTCTCCCCCGTCCTGGTGATGATGGGATGGTGGGTGACTGGATGCGTTTTCTCTTACCCATTACCCTGCTACAAGCTGACTTTTAAAATAGTCGCGCATGAGATCGTGGGCGATCGCGCAATCTTTTTCTGTGCTTGTCCAGGGTTTTTCCTGGTGCGTTAAATTGGCCAGCACTGTTCCTGTGTACTTACCAAAAACACTATAAACTTCATCAATCAAATCACGAGTATCACTGTCAATTTTTTCAGGATTAAAGTCCTTATTTTCAGGTAGTGAATTGCGCCCAAAATCTTTGTACTGGACGTAAATTTCTGGAATCACTGGTCCATATTGCCAAGCCCTGATTTCGTCTGTGAAAAGTGGGCAATCTAGCAAGGCTAGGTGAAACCCCTGTGCGTAGTAGAGTAATTTTTGGAGTTTCATATTGGTAATGTTGCCATCCTCTTCAAGGTTGGCAAGATGAATAAAATAGCTTGCAATATCGGCAGCTTTATACATATGTTTACTCCAAACTCGTAACCAATTTTATTGATTACTATTGTCAATTACAGTATAGCAAATTCAGATTGCACTGATTGCTCGGGAATAGAGCACCACCCAAAAAAATCGGGCTAGTGGGACACACTAACCCGATCGCCCGGCCGCTCAAGTAGAGCAAGCAACTCTTAGGAAGGAAACTTAGCGGTAATCGCGATTTTGGATGTCGCGCAGGCGAGCTTCGGGGCGCTTGAAGCGATCCATTTGCGCCTCAAAGAATTTGCGGTTGGCCATCAGGTGTTCCGGGTTTTCGTCATCCAGCGGATAGAGCAGGGCTGCCCGCAGTGCTTGGATGACGGCGGAGGTGACACAATACATCGATCGCTGGAAGGTAATTCCAAGCTGGATCAACATATCGTCCTCGCCCCGGCAATGTTGGTGATAGTAATCCAACAGGTATTGCGGCAGGAAATGCAACATATCCTGCATCAACTGTGTGGGCGGAATTCCGGCGGTTCCGACGGGGAACACGTCGGCGTACAGAATGCCGTAATGGAAGTCCGCTTGCTCGCTGGGTACTTGACCTGCCTGGGCGTTGTAGGACTTAGTTCCCCGGAACGGAGCCGTGCGATAAAACACCGCTTCCACGTAGGGCAATGCGGCATCGTAGAGCCACATGAAGCCCTTATCTTTGGGAACCAAATCAAACCATTCACCGCGAATATTTACCCGGTGATAGATGGGACGACCGGAAATCGCAAAGATGCCATTAATCAGGAAGTTCATGGCATCGGGCACGCCCTTGAAGCCACCTTCATCGTAGATGTCCGACATTTCAAAGAACACCGGAGCCATGATTTCCCAGAACAGCCCCAAGTTGCTGTAGTAGGACATCATTCGGCATTGTTCAATGAAGGCTTCGGGGAAGAGTTTATACATCCCCAACATGATCGGATTGCCTTTGAAGTAGGCTTTGATGGCGCGATCGCAATTTTGGCGATATTCCTCGGTGTTCAGGAAGTCATCAAACCGATTCACGCCCGCATACATTTTGCGATGCCAGAGCATGGCCTGCATACAGGCTTCCGCGAATTCCATGTTCACCCGATCGTGCCACAGGTGATGGAACAGCTTCGGCATTTTGACCGTTTCACCCTTGCTCATGAATTCGAGCAATTCTGGGTGGGCTGTAGCAATGCCGCGCCAAATTCGCAGGTCGGCGGTGTCGCCTGCGTAGTGGTTCGGCAGGTCTAAATATTTCTGGGGTAGGAAATATTTAAAGAAGGGAAATGGATTCAGGAAAACTTCTTCGGCGATGTAGAGCAAGTCCCGCCAATAGAAGTCCATCGGCACCGCATAGGCCTTGTAGATCCCGATGATTTGCATCAGGTTTTCCGGCGTGTCGGGCAACATTGCGCCGCCCGCTTCCAGACGATGGATTACTTCCGCAAATTCATGCTGCGACGGGGGAATTTTGGGGGCGGTGTCCGGTTTGATTGGGGTCTGAACCATGATGTTGTGGGGAAATTTCCAAGGTTTCAGAGAAGTCTGGAGAGGGGCAATTACACCCGATCGATCGCTTAACGGTGGGTCAACCTGTGGGGGGCGCACGGCTGTGCGCCCCCACCCGGATCTGTCCTTAATCGATCGCGGGGGCCGACCGGGCTGGTTTGGTGGGGGCGATCGCCACCGGTTGGTTCACCGTGGGAATCGCGGCGATCATTGCGTCCGTGGTCGGCTCGATCCACTTCACCAGCCAGGTGGGTTGAATGCCCAGCCAGACGATCAGCGCGGTCAAAATCAGACCCGGCAAGTGCTCATCAAACCGCACGGCGGGATAGTAGGCGGTGGCGTTGTCCAGGCGGCCAAAGCAGGTGCGATTCAGCAAAATCACGAAGTACACTGCCGTCAGCCCGGAAGCCAGGATACAGAGCAGCGAAATCACGGGGTAGGTGGTGAAGCTGCCTTGGAACACCATGTATTCCGCCACGAAGCCGACCATGCCGGGGATGCCGGCGCTGGCCATGCCCGCCAGCACCAACAGGCCGCTGGTCAGGGGCAAGCCGCGAATCGGACTCATCAACCCGTTCAGCTTGTCCAGGTCGCGGGTGCCGACTTTCTTTTCAATCACACCCACCAGGTAGAACAGAATCGCCAGGATCAAGCCGTGGCTGACCATTTGGGCCACAGAACCCAGCAACGAGAGGGGGTTGAGGGCGGCGGCGGCCACGATGATGTAGCCCATGTGCCCGATCGAGCTGTAGGCCACCATCCGTTTGATGTCCTTTTGGGCGATCGCGGTTAATGCGCCATACATAACGCTGACCACACCCACCAGCGCCAGACCCGGGGCGATCGTCCCCCAAGCATCGGGCAGCAGACCCAAGCCGTAGCGCAACAGCCCGTAAGTACCCAACTTAGCCAGCACACCGCCCAGCAACACCGTGGTGGCCGGCGACGATTCCACGTAGGCATCGGGCAGCCAGGTATGCAGCGGCACGAGGGGAATCTTGATGCCGAAGCCAACGACCAACAGCAGCAGGCAAATCAGTTGAGCACTGTCAGACAGCTTTTTGATGTCGATTTGCCCAATGTCAAAGCTGGTGGAGCCACTGAGCCAGGTCAGGGCCAGGAAGCCTGCCAGGACAAGAATCCCGGAAATGGCGGTGTAGATCAGAAACTTGGTGGCCGCATAGCCGCGTTTCTGTTCGCTACCCCAAATCGCGATCAGCAGATAGAAAGGAATCAGCTCCAGTTCGTAGAACAGGATAAACAGCAGCAGGTTTTGGGCCAGGAATGCGCCGTTAATCCCGGCGATCGCCAGCAAAATCATGGCGTAGTAGAGCCGGGGCCGCTGCAAGTCCCGATCGCTGCTGCAAATGGCGATCCAAGCCAGCAGGGCGGTCAAGCCCACCAACGGCAGGGACAAGCCATCCACACCCAGGCTGTAGCTCAAGCCCAGTTGCGGAACCCAGGGCAAATATTCGGTCATTTGCGCCCCGATCGCATTCACATCGACCTGGGCAAATAAATACAACGTCCACAGGGCGATCGCGCTGGCCACGGCCAGGCTCACCTTTTTCAGTAGGGCGGAGTTGGGCTGACCGGGCCACAGACCCACCAGGGCCGCCCCGATCGCCGGAATTAAAATCAATGCGCTCAACATAGGCTTTTACTGTGACATTGCTGTGATTTACGGCTGTAGTCAAACGACGCGCTAACGCTGAATCACTGGGGTAGCAAGGGGCTTAAGCCCCTTGTCTGGTCTGGGTTCCGGGTAGGGGCGCACCGCCGTGCGCCCTTACGAGTTGACCCCATGACAATCGAGAACGATCGGAACCTAGGGAACCGCCGGGGCCAAAATCGGCCAAGCGACCAGCGCCCCAAACAGCACCACCCCCAACAGAATCGACAGGGCATAGAACTGCACTTGGCCCGTGGTGTTGTAGCGCAAGCCTTGGCCACCCACCACCGTCAGCGCCCCGACCGCATTCACAAAGCCATCGACAATGAACCGATCGATCCAGAACAGCACGCCGGACACAGCGCCCACCACCAGCACGATCGTGTTGCGATAGAGCTTCGCCGTATAGAGGTCATAGGCAAAGAAATCGCGAATCGGAGCCGGAATCGAATGCACCGGCTTGGCCACCTGCGGATTCAGGTACAGGGCCGCCGCTGAACCCAAGCCCACCAGGGACGAGGTTGCCAGGGCGATCGCCTCCGTGGCCCCTAGGCTCGGCAACACCTGCCATTGAATCAACAGCAACGGCAGGTGCAATACCACGCCCACCATCACCAGCGTTGAGAAACTCATGGGCCAGAGCACTTCCGGGGCCCGCTCGGTCATGGGGGACTCGGAGCCAAAGAACACCAATCCAAAGGTACGCATCAGGCTAAAGCCCGTCATGCCGTTGATCAGCAGCAGGGCCGCAAAGATCAACGGTTGATTGGCATCCAGCAGCGCACCGCCCAAGGCCGCCAACGACCAGAAGCAGCCCAGGGGCGGCACGGCCACCAAGCCCAGCATCCCTACCAGGAAACCGGGGCCCGCTGCCGGGCGCTTGGGCCACAGGCCGCCCAACTGAGTGATGTCTTGGGTGACGCAGTTGGCAATCACGCAACCGGCGCTCATGGTCAACAGCACCATGGCCACGGAATAGGTCAAGCAGAGCAGCAGAGCCAAATTCAACTGACCAAAGCCGATCGCCACGAACACCAAGCCCATGTAGGCACTGGTGGCGTAGGACAGCACGCGCTTAATGTCGATTTGGGCGATCGCGATCGCGCTGCACAGCAGGGCCGTCACCAAGCCCACTGACCATTCCACCGTCACCGCCACGGGCGACAGGGCAATCACCGGCTGGAATTTCACCAACACCCAAGCCCCGATCGGAACAACCACCGCATTTCGCAAAATCGATGCGGGCAGCGGCCCTTCCATCGCTTCATCCAGCCACAGGTGCAGCGGAATTTGGGCGCATTTCCCGATCGGCCCAGCCACCAGGGCCAAGCCCAGCAGAGTCGCCACGGTGGGGTCAAGTTCCGCCGTCTTGGCCCACTCGGTCAAGTCCGTAAAGTTCCAAGTCCCGGCGATCGGCAGCAGGGCCACCACGCCCATCAGCAACACCAAGTCCCCCACCCGCTTGGTCAAGAACGCATCGCGCGCCCCCGTCACCACCAGCGGCTGGCTGAACCACAGGCCCACCAGTAGGTAAGTGCCCAGGGTCAGGATTTCTAGAACGATGTAGCTGAAGAATGCCGAGTCGCACAGCACCAGCAGGCACATGCCGCCTTCAAACAAGCCCAGCAAGGAATAGAACCGGGCCCAACCCCAGTCCATTTCCATGTAGCCCACGGCGAACAATTGCGCCAGGAAGGTAATCCCGGAAATCAGGGCCATCGTGCCCACGTTCACCACGGAAGCCTTGAGGTCAAGATCCACATTCAGCCCCGCCGCATCCAGCCAGTTAAAGGAAATGGTGGCTTCCGGCTGGTTCCAAATCAGGGGCAGGGCGATCGCGCTATGTAAAAACGCTAGGCCCGTAGACAGAATGTTGAAATAGCCCGCCGGTCGCGGGCCGGTGCGCCGAATGAAGGCCGGCGACCAAAGCAGGGCCAACAGCCCGCCAAAGAGGGCGTAGGTCGGCACCAGCCAAAGGTTATCGATAATCCAGCGATCCATAGGCGGTTTCCATGGGAATCAGGGTACGAATAGCAGGTTTCGGGCGCAGAATTTTGGGCCGCAGAGTCTGAAACAGACAATGCAGCAACGCAGTCCTGTTATGCAAGTTTAAGAATGCTTTAGTTGTTTTTAAGATTACTGGGTTCAAAAGGGAAAATCTATAAGCAAATGCTTGGAAACTCCGATGAAGGGTCTAAGTGTGGCTTATTGCTAATCCCTGACATTTAGGATCCCTGTGAGGGCCGATCGCCAGGGCCAATCAAGAGTTTTGGGTCAATGATCCGGATGACGATCGCGCTGTGGGGCTGTAAAGGACTATGAGACGGACGGCAACGGGCGATCGTGACTGATCAGAACTGATCAAAATAGTTGATCAGCAATCTGACATTGCTAAGTATTTATTACTAAGTATTGATCGCTAGACCATGATCCTGGATCTGAGCCACAGATTCGATTAATGGATTTAACTGAAGGATTCGATTTGAAGATTCGATATCCCATTCCCTCAAAATTCAATCCCCTCAAATCCCAAGTGATTGAATAGGCATCAACTGGGCAACGAATCTCATCAGCATTGAACAAGTCAGCAAATATGGGGATTGAATCATGGTGCACCACCCACTGGCGCAATCATCGGTAAAAACTGGTTCGCAAATGAGTTCGCAGATGGACTCAGAGATGAATTCAGAGATGAATTCGCACAATCATTCCCCAACTTGGATCCAGCAGCGAATCCAACGATCGGCCCCCGGATGGTTGGGGCTATGGCTCTTGGGGGCGATCGCTGGGATGGGAATGGTTGTTGGGGTGGGGGTTTTGCCCGCTGCGGCCCAGGCTCAGGATTGCCGGGATCCGCAAGATCAAACCACCATGAACCGCTGCGCCTATGAAAGCTGGGAACGGGTCGATCGCACCTTAAATCAAACCTACCAACGGGCGATCGTCCGGCTCAGTGCCCCCCAACAGCAACAACTGGTGAGTGCCCAGCAAGCTTGGATCACTTTCCGCGATCGGCACTGTGCTTTTGCGTCTGGTGAGTTTGAAGGCGGCTCCATGCAACCGTTGATCGAATGGAGTTGCAAGGAGATCGTGACCCAGGAGCGGCTGAACGATTTGCAGGCCTATCGCCGAGGCACAACTCCTCCCGCCGGTCGCCTCAGCCAACCCGCTGCGGATGCGGCTTTAAATCGCGCCTACCAAGCCCTGTTGCAAGCCCAGTCAGGCAGCCAGCGATCGCGCCTGATTGCGGCTGAGGAGGCCTGGATTCGGTTTCGAGATCGCGCCTGTGCCTTTGAACAAAGCCTGCAATCAACGGGCGATCGCTGTGTGATTCGCTTATCCGATCAGCGCACCGTTGCCCTGGAAGAAGCCTTGAGCAACCGTTGACCCCAGGGAACTGGTCTGGGGGATGGTGATCAAACTTGAATTGATCAAACTTGAATTGACCGAACTTGAGTTGAGTGAACTAATTTGGGGAATTTCGACTGTTTTTGTAAATTTTTTTGTATCAATTCAACTTTGTAGAGTGAGCCGTCAACCAATTGCTCCCGGCGCAGGGAGTGGCGGCGGCCCCCGATTTTTCAAATTTGGTCTATCGTAATCTTGAGGAACTCTAAAGACTCTTGCGGAATTCTTATCTGAGAAAAATTGATTTTCTCAAGACTTGCTTTGCAGAAATCGCCAAAAACAAACCGAAATTCACAATAATTTCAAAAAAATTGCGATTTCTGAGCATAATTCACACTTTTGAAAATACTTAGACAAACAATGAATGAAAAACCTTGATCAGGGTGGATTATTCTCAAAGAAATTAGCCCACAGGAACCCCGCGATCGAGCGATCGGGGCCTGAAACCCTGATTGCTGAGTCAGTTTAGATCAATCACAAATCACTAAAATGACAGGGTTCAGATAATCGATCACTCGCGGTCAGTTCCGTTGTGCAGCAAAATTCGGTCAATCGCCAGGTGGGAATAGATAGCTATCGCTAGGGGCTGTTTTATTTGTCGTGAACCGTTGCTGGGGTTGGGATGGGATCGAGGTTGAGTTTGGTCGCTGCTTGGCAAGCCTAGATGATGCCGCAACCTCAATTGAGCAGAAATTGAGCAGAAAACCTTGATCAGAAAACAGTTTTCATGATTCAGCAGTTGCGACGTTTGCCACTCCCGATCGTGTTGGTTGTGCCATTCATGGCGCAAATCTTGGTCATCGTGAGCTTGGTGGGATATTTGTCCTATGCTGGCGGCAAATCGTCCATTTTGGGTGTGTTGGCGCAAATGCAGCGGGATACGGCCGATCGCGCCGATGACCTGTTGCAGGAAATTTTGCGCGGGTTACAAGACGCGAACCAACGAAATGCGAATAATTTGCGCCCGATCGTGGGCCAGCAGATTCAACAAACCAACACCATGCCCCAAGGGGGGCAACTCGATCGCCACCTGTGGAATCAGGTGATTACCAGTGATGATGTGGACTTGGTGGGGTTCGCAACGGCCACCGGGGAGTTCACGGGGGTTGAGCGTAACAGTCGGGGCAAGCTGCTGATTCGCAGCACCACTGATAACGGGGAACTTTGTCGCTATCTCGTGAACCATCAGGGCGATCGCCAGGCCCAGGTTGATTGTTTGCCCAACGTTCCCAATCCAGACTTTCGACAGCAGCCTTGGTATCGAATGGCGGTTGGGACAGGGGAACCCACTTGGAGCATTATTGATCCCCCTTTTCAGAAAATCACGACTTATTTAAGTGTGACTCAACCGTTGTGGGGCGATCGGGGCCGCCCATCGGGCGTGTTGATGGCGGGGCTGCGGCTTTCGCATCTGGGGCAACGGTTGGCCACAATGCAAGCGGGAAAACCAGGGCAACTCCTGATCTTGGAACGGAGTGGCCATTTAATTGCTGCCTCCACGGGGGAAAAACCGGCGGTGCTGCCCTTGTCTGGGGGAGGTCGCCAGCGCCTGACGGCCACCAGCAGCGAGAACCCCGTGACGGCGGAGGCTGCCCGAGTCACAATGCGGTTAATTCAGGGCCAGGAACCGCTTCAGGATCGCCAAGCCACGATCACGGTGAACGAGGAACAGTACGCCGTTTTTTTGCGGCCGTTCAACGATGCCAGCGGTTTGGACTGGTGGTTGGTGGTGGTGACTCCCCATCAGGTCTATAGCAGCCCCCTGGAGCAAAATCGATGGCTGATTTTGGGGTTGTGTGGCGGTGCAATGGTGCTGGCGGGGTTAACGGGTTGGGGGTTGGCCCATTGGGTGACGCGGCCGTTGATGGAGGTGCATGAGGCAGCCCAGGCGTTGGCCAGTGGCCAGTGGCAGCGACGGGTGACGGGGGACGATCGCCCCGATCGCCTGGGGGAACTAGCCCGGGCCTTTAACTTCATGGCCAATTGCGTGGAGGGGGCTTTTATTCAACTGACGGCCCAAAATCAGGAGCTACGGCGGATCGATCGGCTCAAGGATGAGTTCTTGGCCAGTACTTCCCATGCCCTGCGATCGCCCTTGGCGGGGATGATTGCCATTGTGGAGTCTCTGTTGCGGGGGACGGGCGGCCCGCTGACTTCCCTGCAAAAAACAAATTTGGAACTGTTGTTGACCAGCAATCAGCGCCTGCAAAACTTGGTGAATGATTTGCTGGATGTGGCGCGGTTGCGCTACGGGGATGTGCGTTTGGATCCGCAGGCGATCGATTTGCGATCGGCGGTGCAGGTGGCGATCACGATGTTGCAGCCCCTGGCCGATCGACGACACCTGACCCTGGTGATGCAAATTCCTGACCAGTTGCCGCCGGTGATGGTTGACCCCGATCGGTTCCAGCAGATTTTGCTGAATCTATTGGACTATGCCATTCAACAAGCTGCCGGCCAACAGATTCTGATTACGGCTGAGTTTTTGTCTGAACAGGATATGGTGCGGGTTTCAACGCTCGATCGGGGCCCGGAACCGGCGATCGGGTCTTGGGGGCAAGAGTCGGCCCTTGCTCAGGAGGGTTCGGTGCTGCCCCTGATCGCTGATTCTCCCTCGTCCCTAGTCCTAGAGCCAGCTCAGTTAGATTCCATTGGTGGCCTGAGTGTAACCATTACCAAGCGCCTGGTGGAATTACATGGGGGAACGTTGGCTTTGGGCGATGCTTGCGGCCATGGCTGGGGGAATCACTTGGGAAATCATCCGGAGAATGCCCCGGGAAATCAGGCAACGACTGCTGCTCCCACAATCCGCGAGCGCATCAGTTTCACAATCCCGATCGCCTGGACAGGGGAACCTCCCACCCTCCAGATTGCCCCCAGCGACCATTGGACAGCGCCCCAGCCCCAGCCCCCAACCACCGCCGATCCCGATTTGCTGCCGTCTCACATCCTGGTGGTGGACGATGATCCACTGATTTTGCAAGGGCTGGCCAATTGGTTGGCGCTGGAACCGGGGTTTCGGGTGTCTGTGGCCCTCAGCGGGCGATCGGCCCTGGCTCAAATTCAGCAAGGCCCAGTACCTGACTTGCTGTTGCTGGATTTGCGAATGCCCGACCTCACGGGCTACGAGGTGATTGCCCAGTTGCGCCAAACCTGGTCACCTCAGGCCTTGCCGATCGTCCTGTTAAGCGAGCGAGCCTGTCCCCAGGAAATTGTGGCCGGCTTGGCGGCGGGAGCCAACGATCACCTCACCAAGCCGGTGACGGCCAGCGAACTGATTGCCCGCACCCGGGCCCATTTGCAAGTGCGCCAACTGCAACTGCAACAACAGCGAGCGGCCGCCGAGCATGAGCGCAAAATTGCCCTGTTTCTGGATGCGTTGCCCGCGGGGGTGGCGGTCTATCAAGCGGGGGGTGACTTGCTTTACCTGAACAGCTTGGGGCGACAACTGCTGAATTTAGATCCGAACTTAGACCCAAGTTTGGACCCAAGTTTAAATTCGGCTGCGCCCTTGTCCGTGTCGCTGGCCGATCGCCTGTATCGGGCCGGAACCGATCAACCGATTGAGCTGGCCCAGATCCCGGTGCAGTTGGGCGCAACGGGCCAAGCCGCCGTGACGGAAACCATTGAACTCGATCGGGGCAGCAGGCGCATTCCCTTTGAAATGCGGGCTGTGCCCATTACCGATGAAGCGGGGCAGGTGACCTATGCGGTGGTCACCTTTCAAGACATTACCGAGCGCCAAAAAACCGCCACCATTCTGGCCAACTATTCCCGATCGCTGGAAGCGGAAGTGGCCAATCGCACCGCAGCCCTGATTGAGTCGAATCGTCAGCTCGAAATTCAAATTTTGGAGCGGCAACGGGCTGAACAGGCACTGCAACGGGCCAACCAAGAACTGACCCGCTTGGCGCAACTGGATGGGCTAACCCAAGTGGCCAATCGACGTGGGTTCGATGAGCACCTGGCGCGGGAGTGGGCCCGCTTGGCGCGATCGGGCCGTCCCCTGAGCCTGTTGCTGTTGGATGTGGACTGCTTCAAGGCCTACAACGATTGCTATGGCCATCCCTCCGGTGATGACTGCCTGATTCAAGTGGCACGGGTGTTGGCAGACATGATTTGCCGGCCGGCGGATCTGGTGGCTCGCTATGGGGGAGAGGAGTTTGCCATTATTTTGCCGGAAACCCCCTTGGAAGGGGCGATCGCCATTGCCCACCAAGTCCGCACCCGGATCCGTGGTCGTCAATTGCCCCATGAGCGATCGATTGTGGCCCCCTTTGTGACGGTCAGCATTGGCGTGTCTTGTCTCGTGCCTAGCAGTGACTGCAAACCTGCGACCCTGATTGCCATGGCCGATTCAGCGCTCTACTGTGCAAAACAGGCCGGGCGTGATCGCTATTGTGTGCGAGCCAATCACCCCTCGATCGGGCAAGCGGCGGTCTAGCCACGGTGGAAATTAGAAACTAATTAGAAACTCACTAGAAATTTTTGGAAACTTTTGGAAATTTGATGAGCACCCCGGAGTTGGCTAACCTGGTTTGGCTACTGGTTTGGCTAAAACCTCCATGTCCTCCGTAATTTCTGCCATTGAGCTGTATTTAATTCGCCATGGCATCGCCGCCGAACGCGGCACTTATGCTAACGATGACGATCGCCCCCTTACCCCCGTGGGCCAAACCAAAACCCGCGCCATGGCCGATCGGCTGCGGGAACAGAAGCTGTGCTTTGACACCCTGGTCACCAGCCCCCTCGTGCGGGCCCGGGAAACCGCCGCCATTCTGCAAGGGGTGGGTTTGGCCGCCCAAGTGGAGACTTGGCCCGAACTGACACCCGATCGGGCGATCGACCCCTGGTTAGAGCGCTACGATCAGTGGCGAACCCAGCACCTGGCCCAAGCCGCCTTTCCCGCCAAGCCCTCTTCCCGGCTGCGGCTGGCCCTGGTGGGCCACGAACCCACCCTCAGCCAGTGGGCCAACCAACTAATCTGGGGCGATGGAAACCCGATCAATGATGCACGGGACACAATCGTGCTGAAAAAAGCAGGTATTATTGGTTTGATTTTGCCCCCCATGGGTTCTCCTCTTGGTTGCAGCCAGCTCTTTTGGCTGACCCCTCCCCGATTATTCCTATAGTTTTCTGCCCTTGCCCTATGGCTACACCAGCGACTTCCGATCGCGTCAACGAAAGCACTGGCGATTCAGCCAAAACGGCTGCCCCTGCCTGTGAATTCCGGCCGGGTCTCGAAGGTGTTCCCGCAACCCAATCGGCCATCAGTTATGTGGATGGCAAAAACGGCATCTTGGAATATCGAGGGATGGCGATCGAGGAGTTGGCGCGGCATAGCACCTTCCTGGAAACCACCTTTCTGTTGATTTGGGGCTGTTTGCCCACCCGGGAAGAACTGGAAGAATTTGAGCATGACATTCGCTATCACCGGCGGGTGAAGTTCCGGATTCGGGACATGATGAAATGCTTCCCGGAAAGCGGCCACCCGATGGACGCGCTGCAAGCTTCGGCGGCGGCCCTGGGGCTGTTTTATTCGCGGCGGGCCCTGCCCAACCCGGCCTACATCCGCCAAGCGGCCATTCGGTTGCTGGCGAAGATTCCAACGATGGTGGCGGCCTTCCAATCGATCCGCAAGGGCAATGACCCGATTCAACCCCGGGATGATTTGGGCTATGCGGCCAACTTCCTGTACATGCTCAATGAGCGCGAGCCGGCTCCCCTGGCAGCCCGGGTGTTTGACACCTGCTTGATCCTCCATGCGGAACACACGATCAACGCATCCACCTTCTCAGCCATGGTGACCGCTTCCACCATGACTGACCCTTACGCGGTGGTGGCTTCGGCGGTGGGCACGCTGGCGGGGCCGCTCCACGGCGGGGCCAATGAGGAAGTGATCGATATGCTGGAGGCGATCGGCTCGATCGAGAATGTGGTTCCCTACATCGATCGCTGTATCGCGGAAAAGCAAAAAATCATGGGCTTTGGTCACCGGGTTTATAAGGTCAAAGACCCAAGGGCTACGGTGCTGCAAAGCCTTGCGGAAGAACTGTTTGACAACTTGGGCCGCGACCAATATTACGACTTGGCCTTGGAAGTGGAGCGCGTCGTGTCCGATCGCCTGGGCCACAAGGGCATTTACCCCAACGTGGACTTCTACTCGGGCTTGGTTTATCGTCGCCTGGGCATCCCGACGGATCTGTTCACGCCGGTTTTTGCGATCGCCCGCGTGGCCGGGTGGTTAGCCCACTGGCGCGAACAACTGTCCACCAATCGCATCTTCCGACCCACCCAAATCTACACGGGTGAGCATGGGGCATCGTACCAGCCGATCGAGCAGCGCCAATCTCTCGTGCGGTTTGATACGCTCGCCAACTAGCGCTGCCCTTAGGCGCTGCCGTTCATGGACTTAATGCGATCGCTCCCCTTGGGGCTGTACCTTGAACAACCAGTCACTTGGCTCCATCGCCTGGATTCTCGGGTGAAGCTGGGTTGGCTGCTGGCTTTCCTGCTGATGCCCGTTTTGGCCAGCGGGGTGGCCCGGTTGGGGTTGGTGGCCCTGTTGGTGCTGTTGACCGTGGGGGCCGGAATTCCCTGGCGAGTTTGGCGACAGCAGTTGGTTTGGTTGTTGCTGGTGGGCTTTTTTGCCACCTTGCTCACGGCCCTGTCTCCCGATGGCTATGGCCTGAAATATCAACCCCGATCTCCTGCGGACTTGAATTGGTCAAGTTTGAATTCGTCAAATAATCAAGACCCGGCCAGCGGTTCAGCCCCAGCGGGCCAGGCGATCGCCTCTGAATCCTTGCCCCAGCCCACTGCATATCGATACTGGTTGGTACAACAGGGCTGGTTGAAGGTGTCCCGGCGATCGCTGGGTTTGGGCGTGCGGGTTGGCAGCTTAGTCTTCATTTTGATTTACAGCACCACGCTGTTTTTGTTGACCACGGCTCCCGAGGAAATTGCAGCGGGTTTAGAGAGCTTGATGGCTCCTTTGGGACGTTTGGGCCTGCCCGTGGCAGAAGTGACCCTGACGTTGACCCTTTCCCTGCGGTTCATTCCGCTGGTGTTGGAAGAGGTGCAAAATCTGGTGCGATCGATTCGTACCCGTGCCATCAACTGGCGGCGGCTGGGCTGGCGCGGCACGATCAAGATTTGGCTGATTTTGGCAGAACGCTTGCTGGAAAATCTGCTGATGCGGGCGGAACAGATGGCCACTGCCATGCAAGTACGCGGGTTCACCAGTCCCGATCGTCATTCTTTGCCCCTGTCTGTGCCTCGGCTGCGGGCCCGGGATGGGGTGGCGATCGGGGTGCTGTTGTTGATTGTTGGGGCGCGGCTCTGGTGGGGGTGGCAACCTTAAAATCAGGGGGCAAATTAGGGAGCGGCCCATTATTAATCCCGTCATCAAAACGTCAGATTAGCGTTTTGGGGATTGCACTCCAGAAAAAATTGCACTCCAGAAAATTGTATGCGTTACTGAGAAAGCCACCCTTTTTTGGGACGCTTGCGAAACGGCCCGAGCAGCGACTATGGATTTAACGCCCCCTTGCCCTGATTCTGACCAAGACTGGACGACGGTTAATTTTCCGGGAGCACTGTCTTTGGAAGCATTGGTTGAGGATGGAGCGGATGGCGGAGCGGATGCGGCCCTGGATCACCTGGCCGATCGGGGCGATCGCATGGAAGCGGGGGCGAACCCGGGTTCGGAGGTGAGCAACTCCCCAATCACCCATCCGACCAGCACCAACCCAGCAGCAACGGGGCCGGCGCGATCGGGCACGGACGTTTTGCAGCCCTATTGGTCAGGCAATCGGCCAGCCCGATCGCCTGCGGAGTTACCATTCCAGCGCGAGGAACCCAACCACGGCGGCTCTCGGTTGAGGGGGTCTCGGCCCAATGATGCCGCCTTAAATGGTTCCCGATTGGGTGACTCTCGACTCCGGGGCGATCGATCCTCAGGCGGTTTGCCTGCCGGGCCCACCGATGTGGCCCAGTTGGTGGCGGTGGCGGAGACTCTGAACCAAGAAAACGAGCAATTGCGGCAACAAGTGACCCGGCTGGAAACGGCGGTGGCGGAATGTCGGGCCACGCTGGATTTGCAACAAATGCGGGCCCAAACCCAACAGGCCCTCTACGACGCGCGATCGCGAGATTTTGAGAGCACCAAACAGGAAGCAACGCGCTTGGCCGAAGCCTTGGCAGCGGCCCAAACCCAGTTGGCCCAACAGGATCAGGAGCGGGCGGAATGGGTGCAGCAGGAAGCCTGCGATCGGGGACGCATTGCCCAACTGGAACGGGCCTGTGCATTGCTGCAAGAGCAGTGCTTGAAGCAAGCCGATGAGCTGATGCAACTGCAAGGGCGGCAACAGGACTTGCAGGAACGACTCAAGCGCCAACAACGGCAAACCCTGCAACTGCGAACCGCCTTGGAACAATGCCTGGAGCAGGAATATGGGCGATCGGTGTTGCCGCCCCTGAACGAAACGGAACCCCGATCACTGGCGCATCCGTTGGCCCTGGCGCAATCTGAGCCGTCTTCCTTGGGCAGTGATGCTTTGACTGATGATCAAGGTGACTTGACTAATGATCAAGAGGATCAATGGGTTGATCAGGACTGGACTGATCAGGACTGGGCTGATCAAGATTGGGCAGCAGTGGCAACCCCGCCCCAAACACCGGAGCCATCTGCGGAACAGCCGGCCGACCCGATCGATGCTATTCGGACTGAGGAAATTTTGGCCTTGCTGAATTGGGACTTAGAGCAAACCGCTCCCAATTTGTCCTATCAAATTCGGCAGCGATCGCAATTGGCGGCGATCGATCAAGCAACAGCCGATCGCGCACTAACCAATCAGGCACAAGCCATTACGCCCAAGGTTTTGCCCCCGATCGAGTCCAATGGGGCGGTCTCCGAGTGGGAATCCCTGCCGGACGCGGTTACAACCGATGACCTTGCTAGCCTGGATCGCGATGGCCTCGATGATCTAGCGGATGCCCTGTGGTTGAGTGATTGGCCCCGCCCCCTCAGTCCTACGGAACAAAGCGATGTGTTGGCCCGGTTGATGGCCTTGGCGGAAACAGAGGAAGCGGATTTGCCCAGCCCTATTTCTTCCACGCCGGCCCCCGCTCCGAAGCGATCGATCCAACTACCCTTGACCGAACCGCACCACAGCAGCTCGCCCCGATCGCTGGCGAATTTAGGGATGATCAAAGCCGAATCGGCCCAGCTCGATCGCCCGGCCCGCCCTTTGATTGACTTGTATCCCATTGACTCCCATTCGCCGGACTTCGATCCGCTGTCGGAGCCTGATCGATCGGATCGGAGCGATCGATCTCGGCAACCGGATTCGCTTGAATCTATTGATCTTGTTGATCTTGAACCCATTGATCTTGAACCCATTGATGGGGAAGATTTAGCAACACCTTTGGCGGAGGTGCTGTCCCTAGAAGCGGAGTTGATGGATTGGCCGGCGCGATCGACTCCGGTGGCGACCTCGGAACCGTTGCCCCAATGGCCCGCGCCCACCTTGGCCAAACCTCGCAAGCGGCGCGATTCGCTGGCCGCCGTTGAGTTGCCCAAGTTCTAGGCAATAGTCCTAGAGTGCTCGGTGATAGTCCTAGGCGATTCCACTCCTTGAGGTGTAGGGGGAACAGCAAGGGTGGCGGAACCCTGGAGTGATCAACATGCCCGTTTTCATCAGACCCTGCGATCGCGCGGCTTACTCCCGATCGGAACCAGGGTGCTGGTGGCGGTTTCCGGTGGCCAAGATTCGATCGGCCTGTTGCGGTTGTTGGTGGATTTACGCCGCCTTTGGCACTGGGAATTGGTGGTGGGGCACTGCAACCACGGTTGGCGCTCCGATGCGACCGCCAATGGGGACTTCGTGATTCAATTAGCCAACGATTGGGGGTTGCCCGCCGCCCTGGCCATTTGGGACGCACCCCAAGCCAACGAGGCGGCCGCCCGCGCCTGGCGGTACGATGCCTTGAGCAGCTTGGCCCAACAGCACCGTTGCAGCACGATCGTGACGGGACACACGGCCAGCGATCGGGCAGAAACCTTGTTGCATCACTTAATTCGCGGCAGTGGGGGCGATGGGTTGGGGTCTTTGGATTGGCAACGATCGCTCGGGTCGCTGCAATTGGTGCGCCCGCTGCTGGATTGGACCAGGGCAGAAACGGCGGAATTTTGCCAAACTTGGCAGTTACCCCGCTGGGAAGACAGCACGAATCAGGATCAGCGTTATTTTCGGAACCGGTTGCGATCGCAGGTGTTGCCCCTGTTGCGAGCAGCGTTTAATCCCCAGGTGGAACGCCACTTGGCCCAAACGGCGGAACTGTTGGCGGATGAGGCCCAATGGTTGGAACAGCTCACCGCCCAATGGCTGGAGACCCATGGGCACGATCGCGCTGGGCCCGGTCGGGGCAATGGGGGCGATCGGCTCGATCGTGCTCAACTGCAACGGGAGCCGATCGCCCTTCAGCGGCGGGTGTTGCGTCGTTGGTTAACCCAACAAACCGCCCGATCGCCCACCTACGCCCAAGTGGCGGCGGTGTTGGCTTTGGTGAACGCTCCCCAGGGCAGCCAAACCCGTTCCCTGCCTCAGGGGGCTGTGGTGCGGGTGCTTGATCGTTGGCTGATTTGGTTGCCGGCCGAGTCTTCCAGCGGTCGAACTGAGCAGGGCGATCGGTCACTGGGCTGATCAGTTGATCATGTCGATTGATCATGTCGATTATCAAGGAGCGATCGAGGAGCCGATCAAAAACTGATCAAAAACCAATCGAGAACCGATCAAGGGCTGGGGAAAGTTCTGCGCTCCTGAACCCGTTAGCTGCCACCCGATCGCTCGCCGTCTTCGCCAACGAATGCTAAAAACGAATGGATGCAAGAGCAGCTTGCCGCCAAACGACCGCGCCAAGAACGAATTTCCACTCGAATTTCAGCCAGCATTTCAACAATATTTCCCTGCCATGTCCGCGATCGAATCCCACTTCCGCAATCGTTCCCTGGCCATTGCTGCCGTTTCCGCCGTTGGCCGCTGGGGGTTAGCTGGCTCGATCGCCGCCCTGGCCATGGGATTTGCCACTCCCGCCCAGGCCAGCGACTTTAACCAAACCACCTTCAACCGGCGCAACTTGGTGCAAAGCAACCAATGCCCCAGTTGCAACCTTCAGGGCAATGATTTGAATGGGTTGGATCTGCGAGGGGCCAACCTGCGAGGGGCCAACCTACGCGAAACGCTGATCATTCGGGCCAACTTGCGGGGAGCCGACCTGAGCGGCGCAGATCTGCGGGGCGCTTACCTGTGGGGCACGGATTTAACCGGAGCACGCCTCGATGGGGCGAACCTTTGCGGGGCGATCGTTCCCAGTGGTGCGCGATCGAACGTGGGCTGTGTGGACTTTTCCAGCTCTGATTTTCGGCCCTCGCCCCCAACGGCCAGTGGCCCGCAAGTGCTGTCTTTGAATGCGGCCGGGACGGCCGGCCTGGTCACCGGCACGGTCACGAGCGATCGCAGTGATGTGTGGTTGGTGAATGGGCGGCCCGGGCGAATGCAGGTGCTGATTTCCTCCCGCAATAGCAATGCTCGCTTTGATGTGTTGGGGCCCGATGGATCTCGGTTGGCCACCAATACGGGCGAAGCATTCATTGAAATTCCCAGCGAAGGCCAATACCAAGTGGTGGTCAGCAGTTTACGCGGCCCGGAAACCTATGAACTGTCGGTGGAACTGTCCCCGATCGAGCAGCGGGCCCAAGCCACCAACCGCGACGAGAGCAATCCTTGGGAGCGCGAGGTGGTGACTCGTCCTTTCCAGGCGGGCCCCACCCTGGCCAATCGCTCCAACACCTACGCCCTGTCGATCGACCCCCTCAGCCGCTACGGTACGGCCCAAGGAGAGGTGACCAGTGGCGAGCAAGATATCTGGCAGGTGGATTTACCGGCCGGGTCGGTTGAAATCCGGCTTGATTCTTACAATGGCCGCGCCAGGTTCGACTTAACCAACGATGACGGCCGCGTTCTGGCCCGCCAGGTCAGCAAAACGCGCTTCCGGGCCCTGGAAGACGCTCGCTATGACATTTCCGTGGGCACGATGGGCGGCTTTACCAATTACCGACTCTGGGTCAGCTTCGATCAATAATTCGATCAATAACTTGATCAATCAGCTCCACCAGATCCGCAGGAAAATCCATAGGTGCAAGATGCACAAATTGGCTCCTTGAGGCACATTGAAAGAGGCACGTTGACAGGCTGTTGACAGGATTCAGTTTCAGGGATCGATATTCGGTTCGGTATCGATATCGATCGATAGTGCTTGTCGGTATTGATCATTCGGTATCGATCATTGGGACTCATCATCATGACCGATCGCCACTGATCAGCAACGCAGTTGTTTCCTCAGGGCCGAAATTCCCCGTGAGGCTGGGAAAACTATACAAAACAAGCTCTAATTGCCCGAGCTAATTGCTGCCCGCCACCATAGCCCTGAATTGCTAAACAATTGCCCATGGAGCCTCTGCTGAGTCCCGTTTTTGGGATGTATGACTGGTCGTTGGTTAGTGCTTCGCTGGCGATCGCGATCGTCGCATCCTACACGGCCCTCGATGTGGCGGGCCGGTTGCGCCTGGCCCAAACCGTGCGCCAACAGACGCTGTGGTTGGTCAGTGGCAGCCTGGCCATGGGGGTGGGCATTTGGTCCATGCACTTTGTGGGCATGTTGGCCTTTCAGTTGCCCATGGCCGTTCACTACGACCTCAACACCACGTTGCTGTCCTTGTTTTGGGCCCTGATCGCCTCGGGGATTGGCCTGTATGTCATGAGCCGCAGCACAGTGCGTTTTTCACTGTTGGTGGGGGGGCTGTGCATGGGGCTGGCGATCGTGGCGATGCACTATACCGGCATGGCAGCGATGCAGTTGCCTGGCGAGGTTCACTATTCCTGGCTGGGGGTTGGTGCTTCTGTGGTGATTGCCCTGGTGTCTGCCTATGGGGCGGCTTGGCTGTCGCTGCGGTTGGGGCGATCGGGCATGGAAGCGGCTGGCAGTGGCGTTCCCTTTACCTGGCAGTCCCTCAGCAGCGCCATCATCATGGGTTGCGGAATTGGGGGGATGCACTACACCGCCATGACCAGCACGCAGTTTTGGATGGTGAATCACTCGGTTTTTGGGGTTTCGGAACAGACCCCGGATTTCCCGATCGGGAGCGGGGGTCTCAATCAGCCCTCCAACTTACCCAGCATCACTTCAGCGGGGTTGGCGGTGGATGTGGCCTTGGGGGCGATCGTCATTTTGGTGATTGCTCTGGCCATTTCAACGTTTGAGCGGATGCTCGATCGACAGCGAGTGCGGGAGCAAACCCTCAGCGAAAGTGAGATGCGGTTTCGACTGCTGATTGATCGCCTGCCAACGGGGGTGTTGCTGGTGGACGCGGGTGGGCGCATTTTGTCTTGTAATCCCATGGCGGCCAAGCTGTTGGGCACTTCTGTGGAGGCCCTTCAGGGGCAAATTTTCCATGCGGGGTTGCCCACCCTCAATCCAAATGATTTCACCCTTGGCCAAGATCTGATGCCGCTTCAGCAGATTTTGGCGTTGGGGGAGCCGGATGCCACCGTGCCCGATCGCCCGATGGTGAACCGAGGCGTGGGCAACCTGCTGAAAGCCAATTTCACCGGCTTCAGTTCCAGCTTCAGCGCCAGCTTGGGTTGGGATGGGGGAGAAACCGGCAGCGGTGGGGCCACCAATCGATCGGCGGGGCAATCTTGGACAACCGATCGCACCACCAATCCCCAATGGCGCTTGGCCAACACCATCTTGAGCTTGAACGAAGGCGAACAGCGGCGCTGGTTGTTGGTGAACGCGGATCCAATTCTGAATGAAGATCAGCAGGTGGAGCGGGTGGTTTGTTCCCTGACGGACATTACCGATCGCCGGCTGGCCGAGTTAGCCCTCCAAAAAACTGCCCGCCGCGAAACCACCATCGCCCGCGTGATTCAGCGAATGCGGCGCACCCTGGAGCTGCAAACCATCCTGGACACCACCACCAGCGAGCTTCAGCAAATTATTGAGTGCGATCGTGTGTTGGTCTACCGCTTTGAGCTGAACTGGAGCGGGCGAGTGGTTTCGGAGGCCGTGGTTCCCGGTTGGACACCGGTTTATAACAACACCACCATTGAGCGAATTGCGGTCGATCGCCCGGAATGCATTATCAAAACGATCGATAGCCAAAACCTGTTGATTCAAGACACCTACCTCCAGGACACCCAAGGGGGCAGCTACCAAACCACCCGCAGTTGTCGCTGCGTCAGTGATATTTATGCCTACGGTTTTGATGATTGCTATCTCCGATTGTTAGAGGCCTTGGAAGCCAGGGCCTATATCATCGTGCCGATTTTCTGTCGGGAACAGTTGTGGGGCCTGTTGGCTTGCTACCAAAATGGCCAGCCGCGCAGTTGGACGGAGGTGGAAGTGGCCAGCGTGGTGCGGATTGCTGAGCAATTTGGCGTGGCCGTGCAACAGGCCGAACTGCTCGCCAAAACCCAACAGCAAACGACCGAACTGTTGGCCGCCAAGGAAGAGGCCGATCGAGCCAACCGGGCCAAAAGTCACTTTTTAGCCCAAATGAGCCACGAACTCCGCACCCCCTTGAATGCGATTTTGGGCTTTACCCAACTGATGGCGCGTGATCCGTCCCTTTCCCTGACCCACCGCCAGCAGACCAATATTGTGAACCGCAGCGGCGAGCATCTCCTGGGCCTGATCAATAGCATTTTGGATATGTCCAAAATCGAAGCGGCCCAAATGACGCTGCAACTGGAACGGTTTGATCTGCACCGGTTGCTAGACACCTTGCAAGACCTGTTGACCGTGAAGGCGGAAAGCAAGGGGTTGGTGTTGCTTTTTGAGCGATCGGCCACCCTGCCGCAATTTGTGATCACAGATCAGAACCGATTGCGGCAAATTTTGCTGAATCTGTTGGGCAATGCGTTGAAATTTACCGATCGGGGGCGGGTGATTTTGACGGCGCGGGAACTGTCAACCACCCCGATCGAGGAGCGATCGTCACTGATCGCCGAGACCCCGCCCACCCGCGAGACCGACCCCGCCGCCATTGGCCTGGAGTTCAACATCAGCGACACGGGGCCGGGCCTATCTACCGAAGAAATTGCCCAACTGTTTCGGCCCTTTGAGCAAACAGCCGTTGGCCAGCGATCGGGTCAAGGAACCGGGTTGGGCCTGTCCATTTCTCGGGAATTTGCCCGTTTGTTGGGCGGCGACATCTCGGTTTATAGTCAACCGCAAACGGGAGCCACCTTCACGGTCACGATCCAAGCCCAGCGGGCAGAAATCAGCGGCACGATCGACTCCGCTTCCCAGCAACCCATCCTGCGGCTGGCTCCGGGGCAACCGGCCTATGTGATTTTGGTGGCCGATGACCATGCGGACAGCCGCGCCCTGCTCACGGACTTGCTGAATCAAGTGGGCTTTCAGACCATCACCGCCATCAATGGTCAAATGGCCGTTGAACTGTGGCAACAGCACCACCCCCAGGCCATCTTTATGGATATGAAAATGCCTGGTTTGGATGGTTACGCGGCTAGCCGCCTGATCAAATCCCAGCCCGGCGGCCACCAAACTCTGATCATTGCCTTAACGGCCAGTGCTTTTGACCAAGATCGAGCGGCAATTTTGGCGGCCGGCTGTGATGATTTGATTTGTAAGCCTTTTAACTTCACCGATTTGCTGGAGTTGCTGGGTCAAAAATTAGGAGTGCAATACCTCTACCAAGCGCCTGCGGAACCGGAACCCAACACCGCCCCGATCGATGCGGATCCCCATACCTTGCTGGCCCAACTGGCGAGCTTGCCTGATCCTTGGCAACAACAATTCCGATCGGCCGTCACCCGAGGCAGTGACAGCCAAGCCTTGCAGCTTTTGGAGGCGCTGCCGGACAGTGCCAACGCCTTGCGGCAAGTCTTCAGCCAATGGATTGACGGTTTGCGGTTCGATCGGGTGTTGGAATTACTGGATGAAGCGCAATCCGCCCCCTAGATCAGTCCGTTTGTCTCAACATGCCGCCTGAGTTGTTGCCCGCCATGTCACATCCCCCATCTGACCAGCCACCACCGGACTCGCCTGCCGCCACTCACACACCTCTTGCGGGGCACTTGCCCAGGGGCGTGAGTGAATTCCAGGAGCCTGGCCTGGATCGATCGAGCGGCTGGCCCCACGCCGACCAACCGCTCGATCGACCCGTGGCCGCTGCGGTGATCGCTCCCGATCGGGCTGCGACCTCGGCAATGGCTGACATTAGTGCTGACATTAACGCTGACACCCATATCGAGCCAGCTAGTTTTCAACAGGTGGATCTCCAGCCGGCCGATATCTTGATTGTGGATGATACCCCCGAAAACCTGAAGCTCTTGGCAGCCCTCTTAGCTAGTGAGCACTATCAAATCCGCAAGGCGATCAACGGTTCCATGGCCTTGCGGGCCGTGGCCGCCGACCCGCCAGATTTGATCTTGCTCGATATCATGATGCCGGACATGGACGGCTACAGCGTTTGCCAGGCCTTGAAGGCGGATCCCAGCACGGCCGACATTCCCGTCATTTTTCTCAGTGGCCTCAGCGATGCCTTTGACAAAGTGCGGGCCTTTGAAACGGGCGGCTCAGACTACATCACCAAGCCCTTTCATGGCCAGGAAGTGCTGGCCCGGGTGCGCACCCACTTGCAGGCGCGATCGGCTCAGCAGCGAATGGCCGAGCTGAACTTGGACTTGGAACGGCGTGTGCGGGAGCGCACTTGGGCCCTGGAGCAGGCGAATGCGGCCCTACATACGGAAATTCAAGAGCGCCAACGGCTACAAGAACAACTGATGGATCTGGTGCTGCGGGATGACCTCACGGGGTTGCCCAACCGGACTGCTTTTACGCGGGAGTTGGCGGAACGGTTTCAAGCCGCTCGCCAAGCCCAAGCCGATCGGGTGGCAGTGCTGTTTGTTGACTGCGATCGCTTCAAAGTGGTGAACGATTCCTTGGGGCACTTTGTGGGCGATCAATTGCTAATTAGCCTGGCTCAACGGCTTCAGGGCTTACTGGAGCCGCCCCACCTCATGGCGCGATTCGGAGGCGATGAATTCACTCTGCTGCTACAGGGGCCCGATCCCCTCGCCTTGGCCCAAACCTATGCCGATCGGGTCATGGAAGCCTTGCAGCGATCGTTTAAGCTCCAGGGCCATGAAATTTTCACCAACGCCAGCATTGGCATTGCCGTAGACTCCGACAACTACAGCCATCCGGAACACTTGCTGCGGGATGCCGATGCGGCCATGTACCAAGCCAAAACCATGGGCCGGGGTCAATACCAACAGTTCAACAAGGCCATGCATCGCTACGCCCTCCAGACCCTGGAGATGGAAACCGAGCTGCGCCATGCCCTCCAAAACCAGGCGCTGCAAGTGGCCTATCAACCCATTGTTTGCGTGGCCACGGGGGAGTTGGTCGGTTGCGAAGCCCTGGTGCGCTGGCCCCATCCCGTTCATGGTTATGTGCCCCCTTCGATGTTTATTCCCGTCGCAGAAGAGACAGGATTAATTGTGGCGATCGGGGAATTTGTGTTAACCGAAGCGCTGAAACAGATCCAACAGTGGAATCGCGATCGCCCGGGCGATCGACCTTTATTTGTGAGCGTGAATCTTTCCGTTCGCCAAATTAACCAACAGGATTTTTTGGAAAAATTCAATCAAATTGTTCAAGATTTGGCCGCAGATCTCTCCTGTCTCAAGCTAGAAATTACCGAAGGGGTATTTATGGGTCACACCCCTCAAAACATTGCCGTTTTGAATAATTTACGCGATCGACAAATTCAAATTTGCGTCGATGATTTTGGAACGGGTTACTCATCCCTGAGTTATTTACAGAAACTGCCCGTGGATATTCTCAAGATCGATCGCTCCTTCATCACGCCCCTGGATGAGTCCCACGAACGGGGCGAACTCGTGGCCGCCATTATCCACATTGCCCAAACCATGCAAAAACAGATTGTGGCGGAAGGTGTTGAAACGATCGCTCAACTCCAAAAATTACAAGAATTTAAATGTGACTTCATTCAAGGCTATTGGGTGGCTAAACCCCTCACGGTTGCCGAAATGGAGAATTTTTTGAGCGACTATCCCATTAAATCCTGGTCTCGTCAGGGTTGATATTTATTTCCTGAGTTTTGCCGATGAATGCCACGGTTGCACCCGCGATGTCTACCCAATCGGACACAAAAGAAGACATTCTAATTGTTGACGACACGATCGCCAACATCCAGTTCCTATCGTCCCTCTTAGTAGAACAGGGTTACTTGGTTCGCAAGGCCCTAAATGGCCCCATGGCTTTGCAATCAATCCATGCCGATCCGCCCAGCCTGATTCTGTTGGATATCAACATGCCGGGCATGAATGGCTATGAAGTTTGTCGAGTCCTCAAGGAAAATGAGCAGCTTAAAAAGATTCCAATTATTTTCTTGAGTGCCCTGGATAGTGCCCAGGATAAAGTGCAAGCCTTTCAAATGGGCGGCGCTGACTACATCACCAAGCCTTTTCAGTTAGAAGAAGTCATTGCCCGCATTGAAAATCAGCTTGCTCTGAAGCGGGCCCAAGAGAGTCTTCTTGCCCAAAACTTAACCCTGCAAAGGGTTTTGGAAGAATTGCGCCAAACCCATTTGCGACTATTGCAGCAGGAAAAAATGGCCAGCATTGGTCAGTTGGCTGCGGGAATGGCCCATGAAATTAATAATCCCCTGAGTTTTATTGCGGGTAATTTGTCGCCTGCAAGGGAGTATTTGGCTACGCTGTTTGAGTTGCTGGATCAGTATCAAGCGGCTTGTCCTAATCCGCCGGAGTCGGTGCAAAGGATTCTGAAAGAAATTGATTTAGAGTTCATTGCCCGTGACTTTAAATCACTGGTGGATGCGATGCAAAATGGGGTCGATCGCATTCAGTCAATTATTTTGGCTTTGCGCATTTTTTCGCGATTAGGAGAAGCCGAAATTAAGTCGGTGAACTTGCATGATGGGCTGGATAGCACTTTGCTGTTGCTGAATCAACCCTTAGCCGATTTAAAAATCCGCGTGATTAAAACCTATGGAGATTTGCCGCCTGTGAAGTGCCATGCGGGCCAGGTGAATCAGGTTTTTTTGAATATTCTGAATAATGCGATCGAGGCGTTGAGTTCTGCGGTGCAAAAACAGCAACTTCAAGAAGATCCAACGATTTGGATTTGTACCGAACGCACCAGCCCCACCACCATTCAGGTGCGAATTCGGGACAACGGGGTGGGAATTTCCCCAGAAGTTCAGCGCCAATTATTTGATCCCTTCTTCACCACAAAACCGATCGGGCAAGGGGTGGGCTTAAATTTAGCCAGTAGCTATCAAATCATCGTGAATCATCACCACGGGCAACTAACTGTTGAGTCAGCCAAGGGAGTGGGGGCTGAATTCTGCATTGAGTTGCCGATCGCCCTGCGTGCCGAGGCCGTTTAAACCAATAAACTGTGGTTTGGCTAGCAAGGCGATCGGTTACTGACGAGTATCGATGATCAACATCAATTCTGCATTTTCTACATTTATAGTCATTTCAAATAAGA